>JAYRUZ010000037.1:0-12651 GCA_041918795.1 Azonexus sp.
GTGGCTGACCGTGCCGGCCCAAAGCAGCATCCTGTTCGAGTTGCCGCCCGAGGAACGCCTGCCGGCGGCGATGCAGAAGTTGGGCATCAGCTTCACGCAGTTGTCCGACGTGGCCGGGCACGCCTGATCCAGGCATGGGAACCATCCTGGCCTTCGACTTCGGCGCCAAGCGTATCGGCGTGGCAACCGGTGAAACCCTGCTCGGCAGTGCCCATCCGCTGACCGTGATCCACGCGGAATCCAACGATGATCGCCTGGCAGCTATCGGCAAGCTGGTCGCCGAATGGCAACCGGAGCGCCTGGTGGTCGGCCTCCCAACCCACGCCGATGGCACACCCCACGAAATGACCCGGCTGGCGCAGAAATTCGGCGAACGTCTGCAAAAAAAATTCAATCTGCCGGTCTCCTTCGCCGACGAACGCCTGACTTCGCTCGATGCCGAGGCACGGCTGCGCGAAACCGGTCACAACAGCCGGAGCGCCAAGCCGGTGCTCGATGCGGTGGCGGCTCAACTTATCCTTCAAACCTGGTTCGAAAGTCCTCATGTCCAACCTGAATCCCCTGCCTGATGCGGCGGCCCAGTGCCGCCAGTTGGCCGAGATGATCCGTCCGCAACTGGCCAATAACCCGGCGCTGGTCGGCATCTATAGCGGCGGTGCCTGGATCGCCGAGCGCCTGAAGCAACTGCTCGGCCTGAGCGAAGAGATCGGCATGATCGACGTGTCCTTCTATCGCGATGACTTCTCGGAGAAAGGCCTGCATCCACAATGCCGTCCGACCGTGATTCCATTCGATGTCGAAGGTCGCCACGTCATCCTGATCGACGACGTGCTCTACACCGGGCGCACGACGCGAGCCGCGATCAACGAGCTGTTCGACTACGGTCGCCCGGCTTCGGTGTCGCTGGCCGTGCTGGCCGATCGTGGCGAGCGCGAATTGCCGGTGGCGGCAACCTGGTGCATCTGGAACGTGACGCTGGGCCAGGGCGAAAGCCTGGTGCTGGCGCAGGGCGACAACGGTGAACTGGCCTGGAGGCTTGAGCATGCATAACCCGCAGTTGAACAAGAATGGCGAACTGATCCATCTGCTGTCGACCGAAGGCCTGCCCAAGGCGGTGCTGACGCAGATTCTCGATACCGCCGAATCATTCATGGAGGTTTCGGCGCGCGAGGTCAAGAAAGTGCCGCTGCTGCGCGGCAAGAGCGTCTTCAACCTGTTCTTCGAGAATTCGACGCGCACGCGCACGACCTTCGAAATCGCCGCCAAGCGCCTTTCGGCCGACGTCATCAACCTCGACATCGGCCGCTCTTCCACCGCCAAGGGCGAAACGCTGCTCGACACCATCGACAACCTGTGCGCGATGGATGCCAATCTCTTCGTCGTGCGCCATGCCTCGAGCGGCGCGCCCTACCTGATCGGCGAACACCTGCAACGCATCGGCCGCGACGACATCCACGTCGTCAATGCCGGCGACGGTCGTCATGCTCACCCGACGCAGGGTCTGCTCGACATGTTCACCATTCGCCACTACAAGAAGGACTTCACGCAGCTGCGCGTGGCTATTGTCGGCGACCTGTTGCATTCGCGCGTGGCCCGTTCCGACATTCATGCCCTGACCACACTGGGCGTGCCGGAAGTCCGTGCCATTGGCCCGGAAACGCTGTTGCCCAAGCACCTCGACAAGCTCGGCGTGCATGTCTATCACGACATGGAAGAAGGGCTGAAGGATTGCGACGTGGTCATCATGCTGCGCCTGCAGAACGAGCGCATGACCGGCGCGCTGCTGCCCTCGGCCGGTGAATATTTCCGCTTGTACGGCCTGACGCCGCAGAAGCTGGCGCTGGCCAAGCCGGATGCCATCGTGATGCACCCGGGGCCGATGAACCGCGGTGTCGAAATCCACTCGGCCGTCGCTGACGGCCCGCAAGCGGTGATCCTGTCGCAGGTCACCTTCGGTATCGCCGTCCGCATGGCGGTGATGAGCATCGTGGCGGGGAATTGAGCACATGAATATCGAAATCACCAACGGCCGCTTCATCGATCCCGCTGCTGCGGTGGACATGCCGAAAACGGCAATTTTCATCGCCGATGGCAAGATCGCCGGCATCGGCAGCAAACCCGACGGCTTCGTCGCTGAACAGAGTCTTGATGCCAGCGGCTGCGTCGTCTGTCCGGGCCTGATCGACCTTGGCGCCCGCCTTAACTCGATCGAGGCCGAACTGGCGGCCGCCGTGGCCGGCGGCGTCACCTCGGTCGTTGTGCCGCCGGATGCCGATCCACCGCTCGACGAGCCGGAACTGGCCGACCGCCTGGTGCATCGTGGCGAGGAAATCGGCAAGGCGCGCGTGCTGCCACTCGGCGCACTGACGCTGGGGCTCAAGGGCGAACGCCTGGCCGAACTGGCCGGCCTGAAGAAAGCCGGTTGCGTCGCCTTCTCGCAAGCGGGCAAGACCGTGGTCGACACCGAAGCGCTGCTGCGTTCGATGGAGTACGCCGCCACCCTGGGCTTTGCCGTCTGGTTGCAGCCGCAGGATTACTGGTTGGCGCGCAACGGCATTGCGCACGAGGGCGAGGTGGCCAGCCGTCTCGGTCTGGCCGGCATTCCCGTCGCCGCCGAAACCATCGCCGTCGGCACCATCGTCCAGCTGGTGCGCGATACTGGCTGTCGCGTGCATCTGACCCGCATTTCTTCCGCAGCCGGAATGGCGCTGATTCAGCGTGCAACCAACGAAGGTCTGCCGATCACCTGCGATGTTGGCGTGCATCATCTGCTGCTGACCGACAACGACATCGGCTACTTCAATCCGCACGCCCGCTTTGCGCCGCCGCTGCGCTCACAAAATGACCGTTTGGCACTGTCCACCGCAGCTGCCGATGGGTTGGCCGCCGTCTGTTCCGATCACACGCCGGTCGGTGCCGACGACAAGTTGCTGCCTTTCGGCGAAGCCAAGCCGGGAGCGACCGGGCTGGAAGTCCTGCTGCCGTTGACCTTGAAATGGGCCGAAGCCGCCGGCGTAGCCTTGCCCCAGGCGCTGGAGCGCATTACCAGCGCCCCGGCCAAGGTGCTCGGAATCGAGGCCGGATCGCTGACCATCGGAAGTGTCGCAGATATCTGTGTCTTCGACCCGGCCGCCACCTGGCAGTTGACGCCGGAGTCGCTGCGAAGCCGTGGCAAGAACTCGCCGTGGCTGGGCTACATGATGAATGGCAAGGTCAAGGCGACGCTGGTCGGCGGTCGTCTCGTCTATTCGGCCTGAGCGAAACGGGCGACGGCTTCGGCGGTTGCCCCGATCACTTCCAGGACCTTGCGCCGCGAGGTCTGGCCGCTCTTGAGCTTGACCGCGCTCTTGGCCAGGCCGAGCTGATCGGCGACGAAGCGGATCAAGGCCTCGTTCGCCTTGCCGTCCACCGGTGGTGCGGCAAGGCGGATTTTCAGCGCATCGCCGTGCAGGCCGGCAAATTCGGTTTTCTTGGCGCCGGGCTGGATATGCAGCGTCAGGGTCAGGCGACCGTCGGCCGCCTGCTTGAACCACTCGCTCACAGCAGCATCAACAAGGCCTGCAGCAGCAGGATGGCGACCAATGGTGACAGGTCGATGCCGGAAATCGGCGGCAGGATGCGCCGGATCGGGTCGAGCAGCGGCCGGGTCAGTTGATAGGCCGGGGCTGACAGCGGTGAATAGGGATTGACCCAGGACAGCACGGCTTGGAGGATCAGTGCACCGATCATGATGTACACGGCCAGACGCAGCAGCGCGATCAAGGCGAACTTGACCGCCATCAGCGCGATCAGGCTGGGGTCGGCACTGACCAGCGGGCCGGCCAGGGCGACCAGAAAGCCCGATAGCACCAGTTGCAGGGCGAGGGCGGCGAGCAGGCTGGCCCAATCGAGGCCGCCAAAGCCGGGAACGACACGGCGCAGTGGCTTGACCGCCCAATTGGTCAGTTTGACCACGAAATCGCCGATCTGCCCGCCAAACGACACGCGCATCGCCTGCATCATGAAACGCAGCATGAACAGCGTGCAGAAGAAACTGACAACCGCGTCGAGCAGGAAGGCGAGGGCTTGCATCAGGCGGCTCCGAGCAGTTTGCCGAGTTCCTGGCCACGAGCTTCGGCGGCCTTCACGCCGGCGACGATGCCGGCCTTGACACCCATGTCGGCCATCTTGTTGAGTGCAGCCTCGGTCGTGCCGCCCTTGGAGGTGACGCGTTCGCGCAGGGTCGAGGCAGGATCGGGCGAGGCAGCCGCCAGTGCGGCGGCGCCCTGGACGGTTTCGATGGCCAGTTGGCGGCCCTGCTCGGGCGTGAAACCGAGTTCGGCAGCAGCCTGCTGCATGGCCTCGATGAACAGGAAGACGTAGGCCGGGCCGCTACCGGACAGTGCCGTCACGCCATCCATCTTGCCTTCGTCGGCAATCCAGACGGTGGTGCCGACAGCCTTCAATACACGGTTGGCAGCGTCACGGCCGGCGGCGTCGACCTCCGGTGCAGCGCACAGGCCGGTGATGCCCTTGCCGATCAGCGCCGGGGTGTTCGGCATGCAGCGGACGATCTTGCGATGGCCGCCGAGGAAGCGGGAGAGTGCACCGATATCGAGACCGGCGGCGATGCTGACGACCAGTGCTTCGCCCAGCTTGGCGACGAGCGGGGCGACGGCCTCCTTCATCTGCTGCGGCTTGACTGCCAGCATCAGCAGGTCGCCGGCGCTATCGGCCTCCATGGCCGAAGCCAGCGTGCGCACACCGTAGGTTTGCTCCAGCTTCAGGCGAGCTTCGGTGCCCGGATCGATGACGGTGATGTCGGAGGCGGCAAAGCCTTGTTGCAACATGCCGCCGATCAGCGCGTTGGCCATGTTGCCGCCGCCGAGGAAAACGATTTTCATGCGTAGTTTCTTTCACCAAAAATGGCCGTGCCGATGCGGACGATGGTCGCGCCTTCGGCGACAGCAGCTTCAAGATCGTGGGACATGCCCATGGACAGCGTGTCGAGCGACAGACCGCTGGCGCGCAGTTGTTCGTAGAGTTCGTGCAGGGCGCGGAAAGGAGCACGTTGCGCCGTTTCATCGTCGGCGGGCTCGGGGATGGCCATCAGCCCGCGCAATTGCAGGCGCGGCAGGGCCGCGACGGCACGGCAGATAGCCGGGGCCTCGGCAAGCGTGCAGCCACTTTTGCTTGCTTCGCCGGAAACATTGACCTGTACGCAGACCTGCAGCGGCGGAAGGTGTTCCGGGCGTTGTGCCGACAGGCGTTCGGCAATCTTCAGGCGGTCGATGCTGTGTACCCAGGCGAAATGCTCGGCCACCGGACGGGTCTTGTTGCTTTGCAGCGGGCCGATGAAATGCCACTCGAGCCCTTGACCGGCGGTCGCCATGGCTTTGTCGCAGCCTTCCTGCACGTAGTTCTCGCCGAAGGCGCGTTGCCCGGCGGCTGCCGCCAGCAGGATGGAGTCCAGCGGCCAGGTTTTGCTGACGGCAAGGAGGGAGATGTCGTCCGGTGCGCGAGCGCAGGCCCGGGCGGCAGTTTCGATGCGGCGGCGGACGGCTTGCAGGTTGCTGGCGATTGCGCTCATAATCCTTTTGGAATTTCGAACAATCCCAGTATACACGCGCTCAGAGGACGATCCTCATGGATATCACCGAACTGCTGGCCTTCAGCGTCAAGAACAAGGCTTCCGACCTTCACCTTTCGGCCGGTTTGCCGCCGATGATCCGCGTGCATGGCGACGTGCGCCGCATCAATCTGCCGGCCATGGAGCACAAGGACGTGCACAGCATGGTGTACGACATCATGAACGACGGTCAGCGCAAGATTTACGAAGAAACGCTGGAATGTGACTTCTCCTTCGAGATTCCCAATCTCGCCCGTTTCCGGGTCAATGCCTTCAACCAGCAACGTGGCGCCGGCGCCGTCTTCCGGACCATTCCGTCCAAGGTGCTGACGCTGGAAGAGTTGAATTGCCCGAAGATCTTCAAGGAAATCGCTGAATATCCGCGCGGTATCGTGCTGGTGACCGGGCCGACCGGTTCCGGCAAGTCGACCACGCTGGCGGCGATGGTTAACCACATCAACGAAAACGACTACGGTCATATCCTGACCGTTGAAGATCCGATCGAATTCGTCCATGAAGCGAAGAAGTGCCTGATCAATCAGCGCGAGGTCGGTCCGCATACGCTGTCCTTCTCCAATGCGCTGCGTTCAGCGCTGCGTGAAGATCCGGACGTCATTCTGGTCGGTGAAATGCGCGACCTGGAAACCATTCGTCTGGCGTTGACCGCCGCGGAAACCGGCCACCTGGTGTTCGGCACCTTGCACACCTCGTCGGCCGCCAAGACCATCGACCGCGTGGTCGACGTCTTCCCGGCAGCGGAAAAGGAAATGGTTCGCTCGATGTTGTCCGAATCGCTGCGTGCCGTCATTTCGCAGACACTGATGAAGACCAAGGATGGCTCGGGCCGCGTCGCGGCGCATGAGATCATGATCGGCACGCCGGCCATCCGCAACCTGATCCGTGAGAACAAGATTGCCCAGATGTACTCCGCGATTCAGACCGGCCAGAATTTCGGCATGCAGACACTGGACCAGTGCCTGATTGATCTGGTTCGCCGCAATGTCGTGTCGACCAACGAGGCGCGCCTGCGTGCTGCCAACAAGGACGCTTTCCCGGCCTGATCAGGCCGCCTGAGCACAATAACGAGGGGAAATCATGGAACGCGATCAGGCAATGAAATTCATGCACGATCTTCTGCGTCTGATGGCGCAGAAGAAGGGCTCCGACCTTTTCATCACGGCGGGTTTTCCGCCGGCGATCAAGATCGACGGCAAGATCACGCCGGTGTCGAACCAGGTGCTGACCGCCCAGCACACCGCCGAACTGGCGCGCGCCATCATGAACGACCGCCAGGCCGCGGAGTTCGAGGCGACCAAGGAATGCAACTTCGCCATCTCGCCGTCGGGTATCGGGCGTTTCCGCGTCAATGCGCTGGTCCAGCAGGGGCGCGTCGGCGTCGTCTGCCGGACGATCAACATGACCATCCCGACCATCGACGAACTGCAGTTGCCGCCGGTGATCAAGGACCTGGCGATGACCAAGCGCGGCCTGATCATCTTCGTCGGCGGTACCGGTACCGGCAAGACGACGTCGCTGGCGGCGCTGGTCGATTACCGCAACGAGAATTCCTACGGTCACATCATCACGATCGAGGACCCGATCGAATACGTGCACGATCACAAGAACTGCATCGTCACCCAGCGCGAGGTCGGGGTCGATACCGACGACTGGGGGCCGGCGCTGAAGAACACGCTGCGCCAGGCGCCGGACGTCATCCTGATGGGTGAAATCCGCGACCGCAACACCATGGACTACGCCATCGCCTTTGCCGAAACCGGCCACTTGGCACTGGCCACCCTGCACGCCAACAGCTCGAACCAGGCGATCGACCGCATCATCAACTTCTTCCCGGAAGAGCGCCGGGCGCAACTGCTGATGGACCTCTCGCTCAATCTGCGCGCCATGGTCTCGCAGCGCCTGATTCCGAAGAAGGACGGCAAGGGCCGGGTCGCCGCCATCGAGGTGATGCTCAATTCGCCGCTGATCTCCGATCTCATCTTCAAGGGCGAGGTGCACGAGATCAAGGAAATCATGAAGAAGTCGCGCGAGCTGGGCATGCAGACCTTCGACCAGGCGCTGTTCGACCTCTACGAGGCTGGCAAGATCACCTACGAAGATGCGCTGCGCAATGCCGATTCGCTGAACGACCTGCGGCTGCAGATCAAGTTGCATGGCAAAGAGTCGAAGGACAAGGATCTGACCAGCGGCATTGGTCATCTCGATATCGTTTAAGGAGCCAGCCATGCGCCGTCTCGCCCGTTCGGTTTTTGCCGTTTTTGCCCTGTGCACCGCAGCACTCACCCAGGCGGCCGGTCTGGATGCCATTTCCAGCGGCGATGCCAGCGCCGGGGTCAAGGAGGCGCTGGCCAAGGGGGCGGATTACGCAGTCTCGTCGCTCGGCGTCAATAACGGCTTCCTGGGCAACAGCAAGGTGAAAATTCCGCTGCCCGGCTACCTGCAGAAGGCGGAAACGGGTCTGCGCATGTTCGGCATGGGCAAGCAGGCCGACCAGTTGGTCGAAACCATGAACCACGCCGCCGAGAACGCCGTCGCCGAAGCCAAGCCCATCCTGACCGAGTCGATCAAAAAGATGAGCGTGCAGGACGCCAAGGGCATCCTGACCGGCGGCGAGGACAGCGTGACCCAGTATTTCAAGCGCTCCTCGACCGACCAGTTGACGGTGAAATTCCTGCCCATCGTCAAGGCGGCCACCAGCAAGCTGCAACTGGCCGAGCAGTACAACGCCTTTGCCGGCAAGGCAGCGAGTGCCGGCCTGATCGACGCCAAGGATGCCGACATCGATCGCTACGTGACGCAAAAGGCGATGGATGGTCTTTTCCTGATGATCGCCGAGGAAGAGAAAAAGCTGCGCAGCAACCCCATCGGTGCCGGCAGCGAGCTGCTGAAGAAGGTTTTCGGCGCGCTCTGAGTTAAAGCTTGTTGGCTTTCCTGCCGTAGAGAAAGGCAGGAGGGCCATATGAAGCTCAACCGATTCGAATCTGCCAGTTATCACCCCGCCTCGGGCGACGTTCCGGATCGCTTGGCAGCCGTTTCCGACGAGCGTATCCGCCGTGTCGAAGCGAGCGAAGGCCTGGAAAATCAGCGGCAACGCTCCTTGCGCCAGGAGTTGGGCGAGCATCCAGAGCTCGCGCGAGAATCGGCTGGCAACGATGCAGCGGCGGAGCAGGCGCACCATCTGGCCGCGCAGATTGTCGATCTCGGGCCGCAGGCCGATCACCTGATTCGCCTTTCCGCGCTGGAAAGTAGCGGTCTGCACACGGTGGATGACTGCGCTTGAGCCCTGCTGCGGTGCACTGCTCGAAAACGCCATTTTTCGTCGCCCCCGCCCTGAGGTAAAATCAGACCCATCGAATGACTCGCACGCGCCCCGCCCGCCGGGGCGCTGCCTTTTTCAATGTCCGGTCTCAATCCCCAGCAACGCGAAGCGATCCACTACCTGAACGGCCCCCTGCTGGTGCTCGCCGGCGCCGGCTCGGGCAAGACGCGCGTCATTACGCAGAAGATCGCCTATCTGGTGCAGGACTGCGGCTTCCAGCCACGCAACATCGCCGCCATCACCTTTACCAACAAGGCGGCGCGCGAAATGCAGGAGCGCGTTGCCAAGCTGATGTCGTCTGCGATCGCCAACGAGCTGCAAATCTCCACCTTCCACTCGCTCGGCGTGCGCATCCTGCGCGAGGAAGCCAAGGCGCTGGGCTACAAACCGCGCTTCTCGATCTTCGACTCGGCCGACTGCGCCGGCATCATCGCTGATTGCGCCAAGACCGTCGATAAAGCCACGCTGCGTCGCCTGCAGTCGATCATCTCCAACTGGAAGAATGCGCTGGTCACGCCCGAGGCGGCGCGTCACCTGGCGACCAACGAGCACGAGGCGCTCGCCGCCGGCGCTTATCTCTCCTACGAGGCCACGCTGAAGGCCTATCAGGCGGTCGATTTCGACGACCTGATCGGCCTGCCGGTCAAGCTGTTCAGCGAGCACCCCGAGATCACCGACAAGTGGCAGAACCGCCTGCGCTATCTGCTGGTCGATGAATACCAGGATACCAACGCCTGCCAGTACCAGTTGCTCAAGCTGCTGACCGGCGTGCGCGCGCAATTCACGGCGGTGGGCGATGATGACCAGGCGATCTACGGTTGGCGCGGTGCCGATATCGATAACCTGAAGAAGCTGCCGGCTGAATTTCCGTCACTCAAGGTCATCAAGCTGGAGCAGAACTACCGCTCGACGGTGCGCATCCTGAAAGCGGCCAACAACGTTATCGCACACAACGAAAAGCTGTTCGACAAGACCCTGTGGTCCGAGCTCGGCCATGGCGAGCCAATCACCGTCACCGCCTGCCGCGACAACGAGACCGAGGCCGAGGGCGTGGTCATGAAGTTGCAGGGGCATCGCTTCGAGCATCGCGGCAAGTTCAAGGACTACGCCATCCTCTATCGCTCGAACCACCAGGCTCGCCTGCTCGAAACCCAGCTGCGCAACCAGAAAATTCCCTACCTGCTGTCCGGCGGCCAGTCCTTCTTCGACAAGGCGGAAATCAAGGACATCACCAGCTACCTGCGCCTGCTGACCAACGAGGACGACGATCCGGCCTTCATCCGTGCGGCGACCACGCCCAAGCGCGGGATCGGCGCAGCGACCCTGCAAGTGCTCGGCACCTATGCCGGCGAACGGCATGTTTCTCTATTCCACGCCGCTTTCGAGGAAGGCTTCGCCCATCGCGTTGCCGCACGCCAACTGGAGCCCTTGCTCGAGTTCTGCCACTTCATCAACCGCATGCAGCAGCGCGCAAGCAAGGAACCGGCACAACAGGTCATGCCCGACCTGTTGAAGGCGATCGATTACGAAACCTATCTTTACGATGCGGAAGAGCAGCGCACGGCGCAGAACCGCTGGGCCAACGTCTGCGAATTCGCCGAATGGATCAACAAGAAGGGCGAGGAAGGCGGCAAGACCCTGATCGAGATGACGCAGAGCATTGCGTTGATCAACATGCTGGAGAAGCAGGACAGCGACGAGATCGATGCGGTGCAGTTGTCGACGCTGCATGCTTCCAAGGGGCTGGAGTACAAGCATGTCTTTCTGGTCGGTGTTGAGGAAGGCATCCTGCCGCACCGCGAATCGCTCGACCCGGCCAAGCTGCAGGAAGAGCGCCGTTTGATGTATGTCGGCATCACGCGCGCCCAATATTCGCTGCACATCTCTTATTGCGAGAAGCGCAAGCAGGCGCGCGAGCTGATTCCCTGCGAACCGTCCCGTTTCATTCCGGAGATGGGCAAGGACGACATCCGCTTCCAGGGCGGCAAGGATGCCGCGCCGCCGGACAAGGCGACCGGGGCTGCCCGTCTCGATGCAATGAAAGCCATGCTGGCCGGCAACAAGCGCTGATCAGCGTCTGGTCCCTCGCTCCCCCGTGCCGCGGGCAACAAAAAAGGAGGCCGTGGCCTCCTTTTTTTCAGGCAGGAGCGGCTTACTTGACCTTGGTCAGGATGTAATCGACGGTGGCCTTGATTTCGGCGTCAGATAGATCGCCGGCGCCGCCCTTGGCCGGCATGGCGTTCTTGCCGTTCAGGGCGCTCTTGTACAGTGCATCCTTGCCTTGCGCAACGCGTGGCGCCCAGGCGCCCTTGTCGTCAACCTTCGGGGCGCCAGCCGCGCCAGTGTTGTGGCAGGCGCCGCAAACGGTGTTGTAAATGGTGGCGCCATCCTTCGGCCCGCTGGCAACCGGGGCCGCCTTGGCCAATTCGAACTTGGCAACCGGCTGGATGCGGATTTCGGCTTCGTCATTGGCGCCGTTATCGGCAGCCGAATTGAAAGACTTGTTGGTGAGCGGATAGATGATGGCAATCAGAACGACGGCAACGCCGATCGTTTTCCACATGATGCCCTTGGATGAATATTGTTCAGCCATGCCGAAGACCCCGATGCATTTGAATAAAAACGCTAATTATAACGGCAGCACGGGGTGTCAGCGCAAAAAAAACCCCGCTCGCGGCGGGGTTGAAATTCTCGAAAGGGGGAATTTCGAGAGGAGGGGTTCAATGCACAGTTGCAGTTTATGCATCGCGCCGCCATTCGTCTGTCGTACTTTCGTAGCCTTGTGTAACAGAATGTGCATAAGCCGGCCGCTAGAAGGAATTTGGCAGCACGTTGCCGGCTTTTTTGCCGAAATAGACCCGCCTGACCGAAGCCTGGTGGCTCCGGTCAGGTTGGGATTGGGCTTGCTCCAAGCCCGAGCGTTCAGCGTTCGATGCTACGGATTTCGACGGCGCTTTCCGGAATCTGGTAATCCGCTGCCAACTGGGCGCGAGCCAGATCCTCTAGGGTGTCGCCGTGATCGGCCGAGAAATGCCGTGCGCCGGTATAGTCCTGCGGGATGCCGGCGCGATCCTGGGTGATGCGGTAGTGAACCTTGACGCTCATTTGCTGTACTCCTTTTAAGGATTCTTTGTGATCCTGCCAGGCAGTATAGGTGAGTCATGTTGCACTGCAATATCGGTTTTCCACAGTAGGGAATTCCCTGAGCAAAATGAGCCGGATGAACCTTGAATCGGGCGCACTTGTGGCGTGCTAGCATGCCGCATGGACAGAGAACTCGAAACGCTGGCCGAGCGCCTCGGCCAATTGTTGCTGCAGCGCGGCGAATGGCTGGCCACTGCAGAATCGTGCACCGGTGGCTGGGTAGCGCAGAGCGTGACGGCAATTGCCGGTAGTTCAGGCTGGTTCGACCGCGGTTTCGTGACTTATTCGAATGGCGCCAAGGTCGACATGCTGGGCGTGCCGGAAACGACGCTGGAGCGCCACGGTGCCGTCTCGGAAGCGACCGCAAGGGCGATGGCGCAAGGTGCGCTGGTGCACAGCCGGGCCGACTGGACGGTGGCGATCACCGGTATCGCCGGGCCGAGCGGTGGTTCGGCCGAGAAACCGGTTGGTACCGTCTGTTTTGCCTGGGCAGCCAAGGAGGGCGGCTGCGAGGCGCAAACCTGCCATTTCACCGGCGACCGCTCGGCCGTGCGGGCGCAAT
>JAYRUZ010000038.1:0-12586 GCA_041918795.1 Azonexus sp.
TGCGTGGCGACCCCAAGCTCGGCTCGGATGCCTGGACCGACCTCGCCGTGCGCACCCGCGACCCGAAGGTGGTCGCCCGCGCCACCGAGGTCGCCGTCGTTGCCCGCCAATATGACCGGGCCCTGGAGCTCGTTCGGCTTTGGCTGGAACTCGACCCGACATCGGCCCAGGCTCGACAGATGCAGTCCTCGCTGCTGGTGCTGACCAACCGCCTTGACGAACTCGCCCCGGAACTGGCGACACTGCTTGAACAGGACAAGCCGAATCTGGCGAGCAATCTGCTCCATCTCAACCGGATGCTGTCCCGTCTGAACGACAAGAAGGCCGTGCAAAACCTGGTTGACCGCCTGGCCACCCCCTACGGGACACTGCCCGAAGCCCACTTCGCGATGGCTCAGGCCGCCTCCAACGTGGGCGACAACCAGCGCGCCCTTGACGAAACCGAGGCAGCACTGCGCCTGCGTCCCGACTGGGAAACCGCCGCCCTCGCCCGCGCCCAGTTACAGTCACGGCAATCCAGTAAACTGGCGATCGACGGCCTGTTCGATTTCGTCGGCCGCGCCCCCAACGCCCGCGACGCCCGCCTGACCCTGGCCCGCCTGCTGATCGCCGAGCGACGCTACGACGAATCGCGCAAGCAGTTCGACCGACTGATCAAGGACAACCCGGACAGCCCGGAAGTGATCTATCCGATCGCCATGCTCGCCTTGCAGCAGGGTGACTACCAGACGGGCCGCAGCCAGCTCGAACACCTGCTGAAAACCGAATTCCCGGACAAGAGCACGGTGCATTTCTTCCTTGGCCAGCTCGATCAGGAACAGAAGCAGCTGGCTGCCGCCCTTGCTCATTACCGCCAGGTCACCGCCGGCGAACAGGTCGTCGCCGCCCGTTCACGTGCTGCGCAAATCCTGATGCAACAGGGCAAGACCGACGAAGCGCGCGAACTGCTGCGAACCACCCAAGGCGGCAGCACGGCCGAGCGTATCCAGCTGATCCTCGCCGAATCGCAGTTGCTGCGCGACGCCAAGCGCTTCAACGAAGCCTACATCGTCCTCGACGGCGGGCTCAGCAGCCAACCGGACAACCCCGAATTGCTCTACGAAGCCGCACTCACGGCCGAACGCATGGGCAAGCCGGAGTTGCTCGAAAGCCATCTGAAACGTCTGCTCGCCCAGAACCCCGAACACGCCCATGCCCTGAATGCCTTGGGCTATTCCTGGGCCGATCGCAACGTCAAGCTCGGCGAAGCCTACGACATGATCGCCAAAGCCTCCGCGCTGATGCCCGAAGACCCCTTCATCATGGACAGCCTGGGCTGGGTCCTGTTCCGCCAGGGCAAGACCGAGCAAGCGCTGCAGACGCTGCAGACTGCCTACCGCATCAAGGCCGATCCGGAAATCGCCGCCCATCTGGCCGAAGTGCTGTGGTCGCTCAACCGCAAGGGCGACGCCCAGCGCCTGCTCAAGGAAGCCACCAGCCAGAACCCCGACAACGAAGTACTGGCCGACACCATCAAGAAACTGCAGCCGTGAGTTTGCGCCACCGCATCGCGCTGGCCGGCAGCCTGCTGCTCGCCGGCTGCGCCACCGTTCCCGGCCTGCAACCGGAGCGCGAACGGATCAACGACTTTGCCCTGGAGGCACGTTTCGCCTTGCGCGTCACCCAGGCTGAACGCCCGGCCCAAAGCAGCGGCGGACGGCTGAGTTGGGAACACCGTGGCAACCGGGACCGCCTGCTGCTGGCCAACCCGATCGGCATCGGCATGGCCGAAATCGACATGCGCCCCGGACGTTCCACTTTGCGCCTGGCGAACGGTGAAATCCGCGAATCGGACGACCCGGCCAGCCTGATCGAAGAAGTCACCGGGCAGCGCCTGCCGGTCGGGCAACTCGCACGCTGGCTGCTCGGCCGAGCAGCCTCCGGTCAGGTGACCCATGACCAATTCGGCCGCCCCGCCCGCCTGGACGAAGCCGGCTGGCGCGTCGACTACAGCTACGATCTCGCGACGGCAAGCGCCGCCCCCGCTCGCCTGACCCTGAGCGACGGGCAAGGCATCGAACTGAAGTTGCGCATCGAGGAATGGAAGGAAGCCCCTTGACTGACTGGACCTGGGACAGCGCCTGGCCGGCGCCGGCCAAACTGAATCTCTTCCTGCATGTCGTCGGCCGACGGGCTGACGGCTACCACCTGCTGCAAACGGTATTCCGTTTCATCGACCGGGCCGATACCCTGCATTTCGCGCCGCGCGACGACGGCCAGATCATCCTCGCTACGCCGATCCCCGGCGTTCCACCGGAAACCGACCTGACCGTACGCGCCGCCCGCCTGCTGCAGGCAGCCACCGGTTGCCGACAAGGTGCAACCATTCGCCTCGACAAACGCCTGCCGATGGGCGGCGGCCTCGGTGGCGGCTCATCCGATGCCGCCACCGTACTGCTTGCCCTGAATCATCTGTGGCAAACCGGCCTGCCGCGTAGTCAACTCGAGAAAATCGGCCTGGCGCTCGGCGCCGATGTACCGGTCTTCATCCACGGCCGCAATTGTTTTGCCGAGGGCGTCGGGGAAAACTTCACCGACCTCGACCTGGAGCCGGCGACCTATCTGGTACTGACGCCTGCGGTGCACGTGCCGACAGCGGCAATTTTCGGAGCAGGCGATCTGCGGCGCGACACCCCTGCCATGACCGCCGCCGACTGGCGGCCCGGTCTCGGCCACAACGATCTCGAACCCGTTGCCTGTACCCGCTTCCCCGCCGTGGCCGAGCACCTGGCCTGGCTGAAGCAGCATGCACCCGATGCCATGATGACCGGCTCCGGGGCCTGCGTTTTCGCTAGTTTCACTGACAAAAACGCCGCTGAATCAGTACTTTCCGCCCTCCCTTCCGACATGAATGGCTGGCTGGCGAGCGGCCTGCCCGAACATCCACTCGCAAAAATTTGCGAAAAGGGCTGGACGTCCTGAAACAGCTCCTGTATTATTCGCGCCTCGTTTGAACGGACCCCGTTCTGACGACCGCAGGGGAGTCGCCAAGTTGGTCAAGGCACCGGATTTTGATTCCGGCATTCGAAGGTTCGAATCCTTCTTCCCCTGCCAGATTCCCTTCGGGCAGGTCTTGCGCCTGCCCGATTTTCATTGCATCGGGAGAATTTGCGGCGCGCGCAAAGATCCCTGAGGACTGTGGAAATGGCCTACAACAGCCTGATGGTATTCACCGGCAATGCCAATCCGAAACTGGCTGCCGACGTTGCGACCAATCTCAATGTCGACCTCGGTCGCGCCAATGTCGGCCGCTTCTCCGACGGCGAAGTCAGCGTCGAACTGCAGGAACACGTCCGCGGTCGCGACATTTTCGTGCTGCAATCCACCTGCGCCCCCACCAACGACAACCTGATGGAACTGCTGGTCGTCGTCGATGCACTGAAGCGCGCCTCGGCTGGCCGCATCACCGCCACCATCCCCTACTTCGGCTACGCCCGCCAGGATCGTCGTTCGCGCTCCTCGCGTGTGCCCATCGCTGCCAAGCTGGTCGCCAACATGCTCGTCGCCTCCGGCGTCGACCGCGTGCTGACCATGGACTTGCACGCCGAGCAGATCCAGGGCTTCTTCGACATTCCGGTCGATAACATCTACGCCCTGCCCATCCTGCTCGAAGACATCAAGAAGCAGAATTACGAAAATCCGATGGTCGTTTCGCCCGACCATGGCGGCGTCGTCCGCGCCCGTTCGCTGGCCAAGCGCCTGGAATGCGACCTGGCCATCATCGACAAGCGCCGCCCGAAGGCCAACGTTTCCGAAGTGATGAACATCATCGGCGACGTCAACGGCCGTACCTGCATCATCATGGACGACATGGTCGACACCGCCGGCACCCTGTGCAAGGCCGCCACCGCGCTCAAGCAGCACGGCGCCAAGCAGGTCGTCGCCTACTGTACCCACCCGGTGCTGTCCGGCCCGGCCGTCGAGCGCGTGAATACCTCCGACCTCGACGCCCTGGTCGTCACCGACACCATTCCGCTGCGCGACGATGCTGCTGCCTCACCGCGCATCCGCCAGCTCTCGGTGTCCGAGATCATGGCCGAAACCATTCGCCGCATCAGCAACGACGACTCCGTCTCGTCACTGTTCATCGACTAAGTTTTTTTAACCTTCCCGTTCTGGTCGCGGTTCGGGAAAATTATTGGAGTACCACCATGCAATTTGAAGTCATCGCTTCCGCACGTGGCGTACAGGGAACGGGTGCGAGCCGCCGCCTGCGCCGTGCCGGCACCGTTCCGGGTATCGTCTACGGTGGCGAAGCCGCCCCGGTCGCTATCGAAACCAACCACAACGACCTGCTGTTGAAGATGAAGAAGGAAGCTTTCCACTCTTCCATCATCAACCTCGTCATCGATGGCAAGAAGGAACAAGTCCTGCTGCGTGACTACCAGACGCACGCTTACAAGCAGTTGATCCTGCACATCGACTTCCAGCGCGTCGACGCCACCCATGAGCTGCACATCAAGGTGCCGCTGCACTTCGTCAACGAAGAAAATGCCCCGGGCGTCAAGCTGGGCGGCGGCCTGGTCAACCACATCACGACCGAACTGGACGTGCACTGCCTGGCCAAGGATCTGCCCGAGTTCGTCGAAGTCGACCTCGGCGCACTGAAGATTGGCGAGAACATCCACGCTTCCCAGATCAAGCTGCCGAAGGGCGTCTCCCTGGTCAAGCATGGCGATGAAGACCCGATCGTTGCCGGTATCGTCGGCAAGGGCGGTTCGGCTGAAGAAGCTGGCGAAGGCGAAGCTGCCGCCGAGTAATCCGCGCGCTCCGCTATACTCTGGCCGCCGCAGGCAGAATGCCCCGGCGGCCTTTTCACGACTGAACCCATGACCGCTCCCCGTCTGATCGTCGGCCTCGGCAACCCGGGGCAGGAATACGAAGCTACCCGGCACAACGTCGGGTTCTGGTTCGTCGACCAGTTGGCCGATCAACTAAAGATCACGCTCGTTCCGCAGTCGAAATTCTTCGGCAAGGCCGGACGCGCCGGCGACCTTTGGCTGCTGCAGCCGGGCACCTACATGAACCGCTCCGGCCAGGCGGTCGCGGCCCTGGCCAATTTCTACAAGATTTCCCCGGCTGAGATTCTGGTCATTCACGACGAACTCGACCTGCCACCCGGCGGTATCCGTCTCAAGCAAGGCGGCGGCAATGGCGGCCACAACGGCCTGAAGGACATCCAGGCCAAGCTCGGCACACCGGACTTCTGGCGCCTGCGTCTGGGCATCGGCCACCCGCGCACGCTGGGCCTCGCCCAGCAGGTCGCCGATTTCGTGCTGCACCAGCCCCGCAAGGAAGAAATGCCGGATATCGAACAGTCCCTGCATCGCAGCCTGCTGGCCTGGCCCCGAATTTCTGCCGGAGACTATGCCGGCGCCCAACAACAGTTGCACGGCAAAGCCGTCTAAGGAAAAACCATGTCTTTGAAATGCGGTATCGTCGGTCTGCCCAACGTCGGCAAATCCACCCTGTTCAACGCCCTGACCAAGGCCGGCATCGAAGCGGCCAACTACCCGTTCTGCACCATCGAGCCGAACGTCGGCATCGTCGAGGTGCCGGACCCGCGTCTCAAGGCACTGTCCGAAATCGTCAAGCCGCAGAAAGTGCAGCCGGCCATCGTCGAGTTCGTCGACATCGCCGGCCTGGTTGCCGGCGCTTCCAAGGGCGAGGGCCTGGGCAACCAGTTCCTGGCCAACATCCGTGAAACCGATGCCATCGTGCATGTCGTGCGTTGCTTCGACGATCCGAACGTCGTGCACGTCTCCGGCAGCGTCGATCCGCTGCGCGACATCGAAGTCATCGATACCGAACTGGCACTGGCCGACATGGCCACGGTCGAGAAGGCACTGAACCGCTACAAGCGCCCGGCCAGCTCCGGTGACAAGGAAGCCAAGATCCTGGTCGCCGTGCTGGAAAAGTGCTTTGCCCAGCTCGACCAGGGCAAGGCCGTGCGCGCCCTCGACCTGGCCAAGGAAGAATGGGCCAGCATCAAGCCCTTCTGCCTGATCACCGCCAAGCCCGTACTGTATGCCGCCAACGTCGCCGAGGACGGCTTCACCGACAACCCGCTGCTGGCCAAGGTCGAAGCCCACGCTGCCGAAGAAGGTTCGCAAGTCGTCGCCCTGTGCGCCTCGATCGAAGCCGAGATTGCCGACCTGGACGATGCCGACAAGATCGAGTTCCTCGAATCGATGGGCTTGCACGAAGCCGGCCTGGATCGCCTGATCCGCGCCGGCTACAAGCTGCTCGGCCTGCAAACCTACTTTACGGCTGGCGTGAAGGAAGTGCGCGCCTGGACCATCCACGCCGGCGACACCGCGCCGCAGGCGGCCGGCGTCATCCACACCGACTTCGAGCGCGGCTTCATCCGCGCCCAGACCATCGCCTATGAAGATTTCATCGCCTTCAAGGGCGAACAAGGCGCCAAGGAAGCCGGCAAGATGCGCGCCGAAGGCAAGGATTACGTGGTGCGCGATGGCGATGTGCTGAACTTCCTGTTCAACGTGTAATCTATCGCTGCTTGCCTAAATGACGATAGCCACGCATGAATGACGCTGACCCTCCGTCAGTAATTACCGATTCTATTGCCAGCGGCGCCCTGACCGAGGTACTGCTGCGCGCTTATGCGCAGAGCCACGAGGCTATCGTCGTTACCGATGCCAACAACCGCATCGTCAGCGTCAACTCCGCCTTCACTCGCCTGACCGGCTATTCCGCCGAGGAAGCGCTCGGCCAGAACCCGCGCATCCTGGCATCCGGGCATTCGTCACCCCAGTTCTATGCCGAGATGTGGAAGTCGCTCGAGCAATACAGCTACTGGGAAGGCGAGATCTGGGACAAGCGCAAGGACGGCAGCAGCTATCCCAAGCTGCTGACCATCTCGGTCGTGCGCGATGCCAACGGCAAGCCGTGTAACTACATCGCCAACTTCACCGACATCAGCAGCAGCAAGCAGGCTGCCGAACGACTGGCGCTGCTGGCCTATCACGATGCGCTGACCCAGTTACCCAACCGCCTGGCCTTCGAGGCCCAGCTCAATCACATGTTGCGTGTTTGCGAGCGCGAGGGCCGGCAACTGGCGGTCATGCTGATCGACCTCGACAATTTCAAGAACATCAACGACACCCTCGGTCACCACGTCGGCGACGAGATTCTCAGGAAGGTGGCCGCCCGCCTGCGCAACGCGGTTCGCGGCAGCGACCTGGTGGCTCGCCTGGGCGGCGACGAATTTGTCGTCGTGCTGCCGGAAATCGATTCGTCGGTCACCGCCGGCCGAGTCGCCAACAAGATCCAGAGCGAGTTGGCCGATCACTACCAGATCGACGAGCACGCCCTCTATGCCACGCCGAGCATCGGCATCAGTCTCTACCCGACCGATGGCATCGACCTATCCACCTTGCTGCGCAATGCCGACTCGGCGATGTACCACGCCAAGAGCCTGGGCCGGAACAACCACCAGTTCTACGCCACCCGCATGAACGAAGCCGCCGGCGAACGGCTGCGTCTGGAAAGCGCGCTGCGCCGTGCCATCGCTTCGATGTCGCCGCTCAATTGCGAGTTTTCGCTGCATTTCCAGCCGCAACTGAATACCCGCACCGGCCAGGTCTCATCGCTGGAAGCGCTGCTGCGCTGGAACAGTCCGGAATTCGGCCCGATCTCGCCGCTCCGCTTCATCGCCATCGCCGAAGAAACCGGCCTGATCCAGCCGCTCGGCGACTGGGTCGTCTGGGAAGCCTGTCGCCAACTGCGCGAAATCAAGAAGGCCGGGATCGACGGCCTCCATATGGCGATCAACATTTCCGCCCAGCAGTTGCGCCATGAAAACCTGCTGCTCCTGGTCCAGGGCGCGCTGGCCTGCTACGAACTGAAACCGCAGGAAATCGAGCTCGAGATCACCGAAAGCACGGCGATGCAGAACCCGGAGATCACCGTCTCCATCCTTGACCGCTTGGCGGCGCTCGGCGTCATGCTGGCCATCGACGACTTCGGCACCGGCCATTCCTCGCTCGCCTACCTGAAGCACCTGCCGATCAAGCGTCTGAAGCTCGACCGCTCCTTCGTCACCGACATCGAGACCGATGCCAACGACGCCTCGATCTGCGCCGCCACCATCGCCCTCGGCCACAACCTCGGGCTCGAAGTGGTCGCCGAGGGCGTCGAAACGGAAATGCAGAAGGATTTCCTGTCGCGCCTGCATTGCGATTTCCTGCAGGGCTATCTGTACAGCAAACCGGTGCCGATGGACGAGGTCATTGCCTACATCAAGGCGCAGCGGGCAAAGGCTAGCGGATGACCTTGCGCCACTCGCTCTCGAAGTAGCGCACCAGCGCCTGGTTGTTCAGCTGGTTAACCTCGGCCGGCAGCCGTGCCATGTCGGCCGGGAAGCGGAACAGATCGGCCACCATCTCCGCCGTCAAAAATCGGGTTTTTGTGCTGTCCACCGCAGCAGGCACGAAATCCTGCCGGCCGGCGATGATGAAACCCCATTCACCGAAGGACGGCACCATCGCGTGATAGGGCGCCGTCTTCAGGCCGACATCTTCCAGCGTCGTCACCACGCACCAGAACGATTGGCGGGCGTAGAACGGCGAGGTCGACTGGATGACCATCAGGCCACGTGCCGACAGGCGCTTTTCCAGCAGCCGGTAGAAAGCCGACGAGTACAGCTTGCCCAACGCGAAGTTGTTGGGGTCGGGAAAGTCGACGACGATGAAATCGTAGTGCTCGCGGTTCTCCTCCAGCCAGACCAGGGCATCGGCGTTGATCACCGTCACCCGCTTGTCCCGCAGCGAGCCGCGGTTCAGCTTGACCAGTTCGGGTGCCGTCGAGAACAGTTGGGTCATCGCCGGATCGAGATCGACCAGCGTCACCGATTCGACCTTGTCGTATTTCAGAATCTCGCGCACCGCCAGGCCATCGCCGCCGCCCAGTACCAGTACGCGTTTGGCACCGGGCAGCGCGGCCAGGCCGGGATGGACCAGGGCCTCGTGGTAGCGGTATTCGTCATGCGACGAAAATTGCAGGTTGTTGTTCAGGAACAGTCGCAGGTCATCGCGCCAGCGCGTCACCACCAGCCGCTGGTAGGGCGTCGATTCGGCATGCACGATCTCGTCGGCGTAGAGATGGCTCTCGGCCAGCGTAGTCAGTTGCCCGGCGCCGGCAAAACCGGCGAGCAGCGCCGCGAAACTGACCCAACTCTGTACCGCCAGCCAGGGCCGTGCCGGCAACTGAGCACGGAACAGGTGCAAGGCCCACAGCGCAACGCCCACGTTCAACAAGCCGAAGAGCAGGCCAGTGCGCACCATCCCGAGCTGCGGCGCGAGGATCAGCGGAAAGAGGATGGACACCGCCAGCGCACCGAGATAATCGAAAGTGAGCACTTGCGATACGAGATCCTTGAAGGCCAGCTCGCGCTTCAGGATGCGCATGACCAGCGGAATCTCCAGGCCGACCAGCACGCCGACGCCGAACACCGCGAGGTAGAGCACCAGCTTGAACGGCGCCGACATCCAGGTGAAGACCAGGAACAGCCCGATGGCCGAGAAGCCGCCGAGCAGCCCGACCATCAGCTCGATCTGGATGAAGCGCCCGATCAGGTCGCGCGTGATGTATTTCGACAGCCACGAACCGGCGCCCATGGCAAACAGGTAGCAGCCGATCACCGTCGAGAACTGCAGGACCGAATCGCCCAGCAGATACGAAGACAAGGCGCCGGCCACCAGCTCGTAGGCGAGGCCGCAGGAGGCAATGACGAAAACGGAGAAAAGCAGGGCGTGGCGCATGGCCCGGCATGCTACCGCGATTTTTTGGGAACGGCACGCCGACGCGATGGTCGGAAGCCTATCGCCACCGTTTTTGCCCTTTTTGCCATGTACACCGCAAGAGTCACCCTCGCCGCCCTGCTCGCCTGTCTGGCGCTCCACGCCAACGCCACCGACTATGTGATCGACCCGACGCACACCTACGCCAGCTTCGAAATCGACCACCTGGGCTTCTCGACCCAGCGTGGCCAGTTCAACCGCACTAGCGGCAGCCTCGCCTTCGACCCCGATACACGCAGCGGCACGGTCGACATCCGCATCGACGTCGCCTCCATCGACACCGGCCTGGCCTTGCGCGACGACATCCTGCGCAGCGAGGACTGGTTCAATGCCAAGAGCTTTCCCGACATCCTCTTTCGCAGCGAGCGCTTCGTCTTCACCGGCGAGCAACTCAGCGCCGTCGACGGCAAGCTGGTCATGCTCGGCGAAATCCGCCCGGTCCGCCTCGACATCGCCCGCTTCAAGTGCGGACTGAACCTGGCCAGCCGCAAGCGCGGCTGCGGGGCTGATGCCGTCACCACGCTGCGCCGCTCGGATTTCGGCCTGACCAACGGCCTGCCCTTCATCGGCGACGAAGTCCGCCTGCGCATTCAGGTCGAGGCTTACACGCCCTAAGCTTGCCGGCTGCGGTGCACTGGCCAAAAAGGCCAAAAATCAAGGCGCCGGCGAAACAGCGCCGGGCAAAAATGCTTACAAAATCAACCTTGCCGCTCCCATTTCTGCGAAAATGTCACCCCTTTCCGTTTCGCCCCCACCGCCAATGCCACCCCATCCCGCCATTGCCAGCACTGCCGAGATCGTCGCCGAACTGAAGGCCGGTCGCATGGTCATCCTGGTCGATGAAGAAGACCGCGAAAACGAAGGCGACCTCGTCATGGCCGCCGAGCACATTACGCCGGAAGCCATCAACTTCATGGCCAAGTACGGGCGCGGCCTGGTCTGCCTGACGCTGACCGCCGAACGCTGCAAGAAGCTGGGCCTGACCCAGATGGCGCGCAACAACGGTACCGTCTATGGCACTGCCTTCACCGTCTCGATCGAGGCCGCCGAGGGCGTCACCACCGGCATCTCCGCCGCCGACCGCGCCAAGACCATCCAGGTCGCGGTGGCCAAGAACGCCGTTGCCGACGACATCGTGCAGCCCGGCCACGTCTTCCCGATCACCGCCCGCGAAGGCGGCGTGCTGGTCCGTGCCGGCCACACCGAAGCCGGCTGCGACCTCGCCGGCATGGCCGGCCTGGAACCCTCCTCCGTCATCTGTGAAATCATGAACGACGACGGCACGATGGCCCGCCTGCCCGAACTGATCGAGTTCGCCAAGGAACATGGCCTGAAGATCGGCACCATCGCCGACCTGATCCACTACCGCGCCGCCTCCGAGAAGCTGATCGAGCGCGTCGCCAGCAAGACCATCGCCACGCCGCACGGCGAATTCACCCTGCACGCCTACGCCGACCGCGCTGGCGGCGGCACGCACCTGGCACTGGTCCGGGGCGCGATTCCGGGCGATGGCGAAACGCTGGTGCGCGTGCATGAGCCGCTCTCGGTACTCGACTTTCTCGATCCGGCAAGCAAGCAGCAATCCTTCTCCATCGACCAGGCCCAAGCCGCGCTGGCCAAGCATGGTCATGGCGTCATCGTGCTGCTGCACCGCCCGGAAGACGGCGAAGCCCTGCTCAACCGCCTGACTGCCGACAAGCCGCAAGGCCAGACCAAGTGGGACCCGCGCTCCTACGGCATCGGCGCGCAAATCCTGCGCGACTGCGGTGTCGGCAAGATGCGCCTGCTCTCCAGCCCGCGCAAGATGCCCTCCATGACCGGCTTCGGCCTCGAAGTCACCGGTTTCGTTCCTTCTCCTGCGGAGCTATAACGCCATGTCCCGCTTCGACAACGTTTTCGAATACGACAACAACCTCGCCGGCGCCGGCCTCAAGGTCGGCATCGTGATGAGCCGCTTCAACCTGCCCGTCTGCGAAGGCCTGCTCTCCGCCTGCGTCAATGAACTCAAGCGCCTCGGCGTGGCCGATGCCGACATGGCCATCGCCACCTGCCCAGGTGCCCTGGAAATCCCGCTCATCCTGCAAACCCTGGCCAACAGCGGCAAGTACGACGCCCTGGTGGCGCTCGGCGCAGTGATTCGCGGCGAGACCTACCACTTCGAAGTGGTTTCCAACGACGCCTGCCGCGCCATCATGGAAGTCCAGCTCGACACCGGCGTGCCCATCGCCAACGGTCTCCTGACCTGCGAAACCGACGAACAGGCCGAAGTACGCATGCAGCCCAAGGGCAGCGATTGCGCCCAGGCCGCCGTCGAAATGGCCAACCTGCAAAAGGCACTGAACCCATGACCACCTTCCTGAGCGATAGCGAACACCCCAAGGACGTCAAGGCGCCGCCCAAGTCCGCCCGCCGCCGCGCCCGTGAGTTCGTGCTGCAAGGCCTCTACCAGTGGCGCGTCGGCGGTGCCGACGAGGCCGCCATCGAAGCCTACGCCCCTGAAATGGAAGGCTTTGCCAAGGCCGACCGCGAATTCTTCGTCGGTACGCTGCGCGGCGTCATCGGCCAGAACAAGCCGCTGGTCGAGCGCATCTCGGCCCACATCGACCGCGGCTTCAACGAGTTGTCGCCAGTCGAGGCCAGCATCCTGATGCTCGGCACCTTCGAAATGGTCAATCACCCGGAAACCCCCTACCGCGTGATCATCAACGAGGCCATCGAACTGGCCA
>JAYRUZ010000039.1:0-12326 GCA_041918795.1 Azonexus sp.
ATCATAGGTTTCGAGCGGCAGGCGGCCGGTGTCGAGGCTGAAGATTTCGATGGGCAGGCCGGATTTGACGATCAGGTCGGTCAGTACCATGTCCTCGGCGCCCAGGCTGTTGGCGAAGGTGGCCGGGCCCCACTGGCTGGCGATGTCGGTGAGCAGGGCGCGCGCGGCGTCGGTCTTGGCGGCGACGCTGGCGGCGAGTTCGGGCGTGACGTTGAGCAGGCTCGGATTCATGTGTGCTCTCGAAAAATCAGGCGCGGCGGCGGAAGTAGGGTTGCGGCTGGTCGGTGGCGCCCTGGTAGGCGTCACCGAAGGCGCTGAAACCGTGTTCGATGGCGTGAGCCAGGTTCTTGCCGTCGGTCAGCGCATAGCTGTCGAAGCCGACGCGCTTCATGAAGAACAGCTGGTCGTGCAGCACATTGCCGACGGCGCGCAGTTCGCTGGTGTAGCCGTAGCGCTGGCGGAGCAGTGCGGCGGTCGAGTAGCCGCGGCCATCGACGAACTTGGGGAAATTGACGGCGATCAGCGCGAAGCGGGCGACGTCGTCGGCGATGTCCTCGACCTTGTCATCCGGTTGCAGCAGCAGGCCGAGGCGTTCGCGACCGGCCAGTTCGCTCTTGCGTGCTTGCCAGACGGCGAGCGGGAAGAGGATGTCGCCGGCGGGCAGGGCGATGGTTTCCGCCGAATCGCCTTCGCCAATTTCCAGCGTTTTCCAGCTGTCCACCGCAGCAGTGCCATTTTTGATCAGTTGGGACATTATGCGGCCTCCTTCTGTGCTGCCTTGGCCTTGCCGTGGGCACGGCCTTCATAAACGCGGTTCTTGAACGGGTCGATGCCGATGCGATCGAAGGTGTCGATGAAACGCTCGTCCTCGTGGCGATTTTCCAGATAGACCTGGATGATCTTCTCGACGGCGTCCGGCATTTCCTCGGCGGCGAAAGACGGGCCGATCACCTTGCCGAGCTTGGCGTCGTTACCCTGGCGGCCGCCCAGCGTGACCTGGTAGAACTCGGCGTCGTTCTTGTCCACACCGAGCACGCCGATGTGGCCGACGTGGTGATGGCCACAGGCGTTCATGCAACCCGAGATGTTGAGGTCGAGTTCGCCGATGTCGAACAGGTAGTCGAGATCGTCGAAGCGGGCCTGGATGGCGTTGGCGATGGGGATGGACTTGGCGTTGGCCAGGTCGCAGAAATCGCCGCCCGGGCAGCAGATCATGCCGGTCAGCAGGCCGATGTTCGGCGTCGCCAGGCCGGCGGCCTTGGCCTTTTGCCAGACTTCGTAAAGGTCGGTCTGCTTGACGTCGGCCAGGATGATGTTCTGCTCGTGGCTGATGCGCAGTTCGCCGAAGCTGTAGCGGTCGGCCAGATCGGCAACGACTTCCATCTGCTCGGAAGTGATGTCGCCCGGCGCGATGCCATGCTTCTTCAGCGACAGGGTGACGGCAGCGTAGCACGGCACCTTGTGGGCGTGGGTGTTGCGGTCCAGCCAGTTGAGGAAAGCCTTTTCGCTCGGCAACTCGACTTCGCCGACCTTTTCGTAGGCGGGGGCGGTGAAGTGGGCGGCGACGCGGTCGTATTCGGCCTGAGTGATGGTCATCGGGCCGCCCTTGCCGTGTGTCCATTCGGCCTCGACCTGATCGCGGAAGGCGTCGATGCCGAGCGCCTGCACGAGGATCTTGATGCGTGCCTTGTAAGCATTGTCGCGACGGCCAAAGCGGTTATAGACGCGCAGGATGGCTTCGCAGTAGGACAGGATGTCCTGCCAGGGCAGGAATTCGCGGATCACCTCGCCGCGGATCGGCGTGCGGCCCAGGCCGCCGCCGACGATGACGGTAAAGCCAACCTGGCCATCGACCACCTTCAGATGCAGGCCGATGTCGTGGAACCACGTGACGGCGCGGTCTTCCTTCGTGCCGGAGATGGCGATCTTGAACTTGCGCGGCAGGAAGGCGAATTCCGGGTGGAAGGTGGTCCATTGACGCATGATCTCGGCCAGCGGGCGCGGGTCGATGATCTCGTCGGCGGCGACGCCGGCGAATTGGTCGGTGGTGATGTTGCGCAGACAGTTGCCGGAAGTCTGGATGGCGTGCATGTCGACTTCGGCCAGCTCGGCGAGAATCTCGGGCACATCTTCGATCTTCGGCCAGTTCAACTGCAGGTTGTGGCGCGTCGTGAAATGGCCGTAGCCGCGGTCGTACTTGCGGGCCACCGAGGCCAGAGTACGCAATTGAGCCGAATTCAGCATGCCGTAGGGCACGGCGATACGGAACATCGGCGCATGGCGCTGGATGTAGAGGCCGTTCTGCAAGCGCAGCGGACGGAATTCGTCGTCGGCGAGTTCCCCAGCTTTCCAGCGGCGAACCTGGTCTCTGAATTGGGCGACGCGCTCGTTGATCAACTGGCGGTCAATGGCATCGTATTTATACATGCGACTTCCTTGGGGTAAATCAGGCGAAGACCAGCTTGCTGCCGATCAGCACAAGCATGGAGGCCAGGATGCGGCGCAGGATGTGCTCCGGCACCTTGGCAGAAACATGGCTGCCGAGCCAGATACCGGGCAGCGAACCGAGCAGCAGCGAACCGAGCAGCGCCCAGTCGACGCCACCAAGCATCCAGTGGCCGAGGCCGGCGACCAGAGTCAGCGGCACGGCATGGGCGACATCCGATCCGACAATCTTGACCGGCGAAAGTTTGGGGTAGAGGAAAAACAAGGCGGCGACACCCAGCGCACCGGCACCGACCGATGAAATGGTGACCAGCACGCCGAGAATGGCGCCAACCAGCACGGTGATCTTGCCCAGGCAACATTGGCGCAGTGGCGAATCTTCGTGTTTGGCGGCGTATTCGCGCAGCTTGCGGCCGAACAGGATGGCGATGGCGGTCAGCATCAGGGCGAAACCGAGGCCGTGCGAAATGATGTGGCCGATTGCGTTGCTGCCCTTGGGCAGCTGCGACAGCACGAAAATGGTGATGGCTGCGGCCGGAATGCTGCCGGCAGCCAGACGCAGCGTGACAGCCCAGTCGATATGTCCCTTGCGGCCGTGCGCCACGGTGCCGCCGGCCTTGGTCACGGCGGCGTAGAGCAGGTCGGTGCCGACGGCCGTGGCCGGATGCACGCCGAACAACAGCACCAGCAGCGGCGTCATCAGCGAGCCGCCACCAACGCCGGTCAGGCCGACAATGGCACCGACGGCAAAGCCGGAAAGGGTGTAGAGGATGTCCATGGAGGCGCATCGTACCGGTGCCGAATTGAATCAAAAAGAATATTGGGTTAGATTGTTATATCGAAAAGCTATTTAGGTGGCGCGATGAAGCTACAGCAACTTCGCTATATCGTCGAAATCCAGCGTCAGGGACTGAACGTCTCGGAGGCGGCAGAAACCCTCTTTACCTCGCAGCCCGGCATCTCAAAGCAGGTCAAGCTGCTCGAGGACGAACTGGGCGTGGCCATCTTCGAGCGCAGCGGCAAGCGCTTCACTGGCGTCACCGAGCCGGGCAAGGTGGTGCTGGAAATCGCCCAGCGCATCCTGCGCGAGGCCGAAAACCTCAAACGGGCCAGTGCGGAGTTTGCGACCGGCGACAGCGGACGGCTGGTTCTGGCCGCGACGCATACGCAGGCACGTTATGCCTTGCCACTCGTGGTGCGCGATTTCATGGCCAAGCATCCGAACGTGCGGCTCGAAATGCATCAGGGCAGCCCGACCCAGATCGCGGAATGGGTGGTCAATGGCGAGGCCGACATCGGTATCGCGACCGAATCGCTCGACCAGTACCCGCAACTGATCACGCTGCCGGTACGCCAGTGGAGCCACTGTGTCATCGCACCCGAAGGACACCCCATTCTCAAATCCCAACCGCTGGCGCTGAATGAACTGGCCAAATGGCCGTTGATCACCTACGACACCGCGTTTACCGGGCGCTCGCGCATCAATCGGGCCTTCGAGCGGCTCGACATCCAGCCCAACATCGCACTGACCGCGCTGGATGCCGATGTGATCAAGACCTACGTCAGCCTGGGGCTGGGCCTCGGGATCATTTCGGCATTGGCTTTCGACGCCCAGCGCGACGTCGGCCTGGCGGCGCTTGATGCCGGCCATCTGTTCGAATCGAATACCACTCGCCTGGCCATCCGGCGTGGCACCTATCTGCGCCGCTACGATTACGATCTGATCGGACTGTTCGCGCCGCATTTGTCCAAGCGTGTGGTCGAGATGGCCATGCATGGTGGTGGGGATATTTATCAACTGTGAAGTTGTTTGTCATAAATGTATAACCTTTGCCATATTCCGTGCTGGCATGATTACGGCTAAGCTATAATCCATCCCAGCAGGAGCAAAAGAATGAACGCGGTTACGGAAGAACAGCAGTTGATGCACATGCTCAACGGGGTCGATATTCCCCCGTGTCCGACAGTGCTGATTCAACTTGAAGCAGAACTGAACAAGGACAACGCAGACCAGCGTGAAATAGCCATGCTGATTAGCAAGGACGTTGGCTTGTCCGGCCATGTCATGCAGATTGCCAATTCGCCGGCCTTTTCGACCGGGCAGCAGTTCGTGTCGATCATGCAGGCAATCAATGTGCTGGGCAGCCGCCAGTTGTTCAATCTGGTGGTTTCGCAACTGTTGAAAATTGCCTTGGCCGGCGACCCGGAAGTGCCGATGGATCGTTTCTGGGAGTCGTCGGCACAAACCGCACGTCTCTCCGCCGAACTGGCCAAGCGCTTGCGCTGCGTCCGGCCGGATGTGGCCTACACCTTCGGTCTGTTCCACGATTGCGGTATTCCGCTGCTGATGAAGCGCTTTCCGAATACCAAGGAGGTGCTGTCGGAAGCCAATCTGGCGGAGGAGCGCAGATTCACCGATGTGGAAGACGAACGCCTTGGGACCAATCATGCCGTGGTCGGTTATTTCCTCGCCCGGCGTTGGCGTTTGCCCGGCTACATTTCGGAAGCGATGTTGCATCACCATGATTTCAGCGTCCTGTCCGACCCACGCAACGTCGTTTCGGAGCAGGCCAAGGCCTTGATTGCGGTGACGACGCTGGCCGAACACATCATTCGTATTCATGCCCAGGGTGATGGCGAACACGAGTGGCACAAGGCAGCCTCCGGAGCATGTCAGGTCTTTGACTTGTCGCTCGGGTCCGTCGACGATTTGATCGAAGACATGCGCGACTGGCTGGGATAACGGATATCTGCTCCAAATGAACAAGGCACCCGAATGGGTGCCTTGTTCATTTGGAGCGAGTCAGCGGTGCCATGCGTGGTGCAGTATCACGCAAAATCAGGCTGGGGGAGGAAAATGGAGCTAGACGCTCCAGAAAATCGAGCAGTTCCAGCACGGGCGAGTTGCGGAAGAAGCGGGCAGCCGGCGTATCCATCCAGATCCGGTCGGCGTAGGCATAGAGTTCGTGCGGCCGGTCGCCGAAACCATCGCCATCACGGTCGAAGCCCTGGTAATCATCCCAGTAATTGCCCCACCAGATATCGTCCATCGGGTCGCCGTCGCCGATGATGCTGACCGGCCACAGGTTGTTGCGGAACACGTTGTTGACGGCAATGTGGCCGCCCTTGGCGCCATAGAAATAGATTCCGGTGATGTTGTGGGCCACCGTGTTGCCTGAGAAGAGAATGCGGTTGAGCGGATTCATCGGCGAATCGGCCATGATGCCGTGGGCACAGTGGACGATCTCGTTGTCCTCGATCAGGGCGGCCGAGGTTTCCTTCAGCGCGACACCGGCCCCGGACGGGTCCATCGCGTGCAGGATGCGGTTGCGGCGAATGATCAGCCCTTCCGAGTTCAGCGCAATGATTCCGGTTGAGTTCTTTTCCAGAAGATTGTCATCGACAATGCTGCGATGGGCGAACAGGAAATTGAAGGCGCGCCGGCTGTCGCGGATGCGATTGCCGACAAAGCGGTTGCGCGGTGCGTTGGTGACCGTGATGTCGCGAATTTGGGCGATGTCGTTGGCCTCGATCCGGTTGTACATGCTGTACCACAAGCGTATGCCGTCGCCGCGGTCGGCCGAGTCGACCGGGCGGGAGCGGATATGGTTGCGACGGATGACGCTATCGGTTGAGCGGTGCAGGGAAATACCGAACAGCACGTCGTCGATCCGGTTGTCCTCAAGCAGCAGGTGGTTACCCTCGGCCATGAGGCCGCCATCGAGCGCATCGTGCGATTCGCCGCTGCCGCGCAAGTGCAGGCCGCGGATCGTTACGTGGTCGGCACGGATGGTCAGCACCGTTCCCTTGCCATGGGCATCGACAATGACCTGCCCATTGCCTTCAAGGGTCAAGGGCTTGTCGATGACGGCCGGCCCATCGTATGTGCCGGGCGACAGCCGTAATACGCTGCCGGGTCCGGCAGCATCGAGCCAGGGTTGCAGGGGTTGGCCGGCAAGCGCCGGCAGGCTCATTAAAGCGAGGGTGAAGAGTCGAAAAAAGCGCATCGTGCCCGAATCTAGCCCCAGAGGCCGGATCGGGCATGAACCTGAATCAAATTATTGTGCTTGATCGGCTTCTCAGCGACGCGGCGCCGGGTCTGGAATCGTCCTGGCACGGGCGACGATCTTGGCGAAGGCCGGGTTGTCGAGTACGGCATTGCTTTCGAAGGCGGCGAGCTTGTCGCCGACCGCCTTGTTCAGTTCCGTCATTCGGTCCTGCGGCGACGGGTGGGTCGAGAACAACAGGTCGAAACCCGGTGCCCCGGTGTTGGCGGCATACATGGCCAGCACGCGCGGCAGGCCGTAGGGGTCGTAGCCGGCGCGGGTGGCGTAGGTGACGCCGAGGCGGTCGGCTTCGTATTCGTCGCCCTTGTCGAGGCCGGAGGAATACATGTTTTGGGCCAGGTTGAACATCGGCGTGGCGGCCATGTCGCCGCCGCGGAGGCCGGACTTGGCGACGGTGGATTCGCCAACTTTGGCGAAGGCGCCGAGGCTATCCTTCTTTTTCATTGCGATCAGATAATGGCGCTTGGTAACGTGTGCCAATTCATGAGCGATGACGCCGGCCAGTTCGGCTTCGTTGTTCATCTGGCGCAGCAGACCCTTGGTGATCAGGATATAGCCGTCGGGTGCGGCAAAGGCATTGACGTTGCTGCTGTTGATCACACCGAAGCGCCAATTGATGTCGTTGCGGCCGGTCTGGCGGGCAATCCAGCCGCCCAGCACATTGACGTACTGCATGATTTCCTTGTCCTGCACGAGCGGTGCGGCGCCGAGCAGCATGGAGGCGGATTCGCGACCGATCAGCGCCTCCTGTTCCGGGGTGGCGTCCGCCTTGGCCAGGGTGCCGACGGCTTCACCGGCGGTACGCAGGGTCTCGGGATTGAGCGCGCCGCGCTTCAGTTCGGCGCAACCGCCGAGCAGGCCGAGGGCAGCGAGGCAGGCAATGGTCTTCTTCATGTCTTTCTCCGTTCGCTAGGCTGCTCAGAGTTCCGGAACATTCTTGGCGGTCAGCTTGCGGCTGGCCGCGAAGCGATCGATATCGGTCGGCTTCAGCTTGAATGTCTCCAGCTTCTGCACTTCGGCCGGGTTCGGCCGGGAATTGGCGATGTCTTCCTTGGTGAGTCCCTTGGCACCGGTGGTGGCAGCACTCTTGGTGGTGCCGGTACGGATCACGCCACCGATCTGGCTCAGCGTATTACCATCGCTCTTGCCGTCGTCAGCCTTGGTTAGTTTGACGTTCAGCAGGCGAACCCAGCCGGTGCTGCCATCCCTGGTCTTGACCTGCGACCAGCCGCCCTGGTTGCCGATCACCGTGAGCGGCGCGTTGTCGGGCAGGCTGGTAAGGGTTGCTGCATCAATGAAGGGCTTGGCCTTCAATTCGCTGGCACGGATCAGGCTGCCCGGGGTGTCGGCCAGGACGGCCAGGGGCAAGGCTGCGAGCAACAGGCAGGCGACAAGATGATGCGGTTGTGGGGATGGTCTCATGAGCGTTCCCTGGGTTCAAAGAGTCTGACCGCTTGGCTGCGTCCCTTGACGGTCACTTCGCCATGGTCGATGAAGTCGAATACATTACCACAAGCATTTTTCGTTGCTTCGGAGACCAGAATGCGGGCGACGCCCTTGGTCTGACCTTCGATCCGGCTGGCCAGGTTGACCGTGTCGCCGATCGCCGTGTAATCGAGGCGCTGGCTGGAGCCGAGAAAGCCGACGACGGCCGGGCCGGTATGGATACCGATGCCGATGTCGAAATGTTCGCCGAATTCGCCCAGTTCGTGCTTGAAGGCTTCCAGCGCCTGGCTCATGCCGAGCGCGGCACGGACCGCACGTTCCGCATGATCGGCGGTGGCGACCGGGGCATTCCAGAAGGCCATGATGGCGTCGCCGATGAATTTGTCCAGCGTGCCGCCCTGTTCGAAGACAGCGGCGACCTGCAGATCGAAATAACGGTTGAGCAGGGTGACGACTTCTTCCGGCGTGCGGCTTTCCGAAATCGTCGTGAAGCCGCGGATATCGGAAAACAGGACGGTGATTTCCTGGCCGCTGCCGGTTTCCGCCTTGGCCAGTTGTCCCTCGCTGGTCAGCGAACGAACGATGTTGGGATCAAGGAAGCGGGCGAACATCTGCACCGCATGATCGCGCTGGCGTCGCTCGCGCAGATAGGAGCCGGTGGCGACGGTGGCGAAGCTCAACCAGGTGGCGAGCAGGGGGCTAAACGGCGTCCACTGGATATTCCTGGGCAGCAGTTGAAAAGCCCAGAACAGAACGGCCAGGCTGACCAGGCCGAGAATGGCGGCGATCGGCAGCGGGTTGGGGCGGCGGGCGAAGGCGAGGGCGATCAGCAGCATGCCAATGGCGCCCAGCGCGAGATTCCAGCTCGCCGGTGCGGGGCGCAGCCAGTCGTCATCGGACAGATTGGCGATCGCGGTGGCCAGGATTTCCGGCCCGGAGAAGCTGGCGCCGAGCGGGGTCGGGCGCAGGTCGTGGAGGCCGGGGGCGGCGGCGCCGATCAGCACGATCTTGCCCTTCAGGTCAGGCAGGCGCGGGTGCTCTTTCTGCGATTCGAGGTAGAGCTCGCGGTAGGAAATGTGCTGGAAAGCCCGGCCATACCAATGCAGGGCGATGGCATCGCGCTCCGGGACCGACCAGCCGGCTGCCTCGGCAATGCGGCGGGGCAGCGAGGGCAAGGTCCAGCCTTCATGCGGATAGTTGATCCAGTAGCGGCGACCGACCCGGTCGTCATCCGGCAGGAAATTGATCAACCCGGTGCGCCAGACCGCCGGGTCGATGGCCTTGGGGGCGATCAGCGGCAGGCCGGCGCTGGGCACGGCGGCGACGCTGGCACGTACCTCCATGATCGGTGGCAGGTTGCGCAGCGGTGTTGCCTCACCATCGGCGGCGACCACCATCGGCAGCAAGGCGCGTGTTTCGCCAATGGCCTCCGACAGCAGCTTGTCGCTGGCCGGGCGGAAGACGTCAGGTTCGCTGAAAATCAGGTCGAAGGCGATGGCAGCCGGTTTCAATGGGGCGATGAAGCGCAGCAGTTCGCCGTGTACCTGACGCGGCCACGGCCAGTTGCCGGCCAGATCGAGCATCTGCGGATCGTCCAGACTGGCCTGGTCGATGTCGATCAGCACAATGTCGGCCGGCGGCGTGCGATCGCGCACGTGCCAGCGCATCAGGATGTCGCCAGCGGCGGCATTGAAGTCGGCGAAGCTACCCAGATGCTCGCCGAGGGCAAAGGCGCCGACCAGGCCAGCGACCAGCAGCGGGGCGATGGTCTTGCGCCAGGATAGTTTCATGCGCTCATTCCCAGTGCTCGGTCACTTCGCCGGCCCAGGCCGTAGCGGCAAGCAGCGCGCGGTTAACGGTGTCGGCATCGAGCCCGGCGGCTTGCGCGGTGGCTTGCATGCGTGGCAGGTCGAAATCTTCGCAGGCTTCGGCAACGGCCAGCAGCGGCGCATAGGGGCCCTGGCGTTCGAGCAGCGCCGAGCGGACCTCGCTGGCCAGCGGCATGTCGTCGATGATTTCGCTGATCGGACGGCGTACCAGGCGGTCAAGGCACGAGAAGATACCGGTCAGGAAGAGCGGATCGTTGCCTTTGCCGGGATGCAGCTTGTCGCCGAGCAATTCCATCAGGCGGCCACGGGTCAGCGCATTTTCGACCAGCAGCCAGTCGCCCAGATTGGGTTCGCGTACCGAGAAGAGCAGGATGGCGACCCAACGGGTCAGGCGCTGGCGGCCGAGGATGACCAGGGCCTGGCCGAGCGAGTCGATCCGCCGGCTCAGGCCGAGGGCCGGTGAGTTCAGGTAGCGCAGGATGCGGAAGGCGAGCAGCGGATCCTGCTTCATCGCCTCGGCGATTTCGGCCGTCTCGGCCTCGCCCTGAACCAGGCGCAGCAGGTTGAGCAGCAGCACCTTGTGCGGATCGCCGCCGGGTTCTTCCGGTCGGCGCGGAGTGCTCTTGGCGAAGCGCCCGTGGAAGAAATCGTAATGCCACTGCTGGCAGAGACGGTGCTCGTCCGGCGAATCGATCTGGGTGGCCAGCAACTGGAGGCCGCGCTCCCGCGTTCCGGCCCGGACCGCTGCCGAGAAGTCGCGCACCGCAGCGGGTTCCGTCTGGTCGATGGCGATGGCAGCAAGATCGGCCTGGGCCACGGCTTCGGCGAAAGCCGGGTGCTTCGGCTGGCGGAAAAGGCCAAGGCGAAAGCCGCGTTCGCGCAAGGCCTGCATTTGCGGCAGCAGGCTTGCGCTGTCGGTGCGCTTATCAAGTTCAATCAAGAGCACGGTTTTTTCGCCTGGCAGGCGGTGCACCGCAGCATGGCCGAGGCTCTGCGCACCGATCGGCACGAAGGCCAGGCCGGTCTTCCAGTTGGCCAGGTTCTCGCCGAGCAGATCGAGCAAGGGCCCGTCGTCGAGCCGGTCGTCACCGGAGGCGCTGTCGGCGGCGGCCTGCCACTGCAGCAGGTAACCGGCCGGTCGGTCCTGGCGGTCGAACACGGGCTCGCGACTGAGGAAGCCGCCAGCGGTCGATCTGGTTGCGGGCGCCGCCTCGCTGGCGCTGCGGGGCTGGCGCTCGTTGGGTGCCTCCCGGCCGCCGAACATCTTTTTCAGGCTGTCGAACACGATTGTTTCCCGGATATGAAAATGCCCACCATGCGGTGGGCATTTTTGCACAAAAGCCTGAAGCTTTTAGTTGATTTTGGCCTTGGCGCGCAGTTCCTTGACCAGGTTTTCGACCTGCTGCTGGCTGGCGCGCTGTTGCAGTTGCGGCTTGACCTGTTCGAACGGCGGCGGGCTCATCGGGCGGGAATCTTCAACCTGGATGACGTGGTAGCCGAAATCGGACTGGACCGGGGTCTTGGTGTACTCGCCCTTCTTCAGGCGGGTCATGGCGTCGGAGAAGGGCTTGACGTAGGCGTTCGGCGAATTCCAGCCGAGGTCGCCGCCCTTGTCCTTGGAGCCCGGGTCCTTCGATTGCTTGGCCAGATCGGCCAGCTTCTCGCCCTTGTCCAGCTTGGCGATGATGGCCTTGGCGTCTTCTTCCTTGTCGACCAGGATATGGCGGGTCTTGTACTCGGTGCTGCCCAGGTTGGCCTTGATGGTGTCGTATTCGGCACGCAACTGGGCATCGCTGACCGGGTGGGAACGCACGTAGTCAGCCAGGAAAGCATTGACCAGCACGGCCTGCTTGGCGGCTTCAAGCTGCAGCTGGATCTCGTTCTTCTTGTCGACACCCTTCTTCTTCGCTTCCTGCAGCAGCAGTTCGCGGGCGATCAGTTGTTCCTTGATGGCGTTGGTCAGTTCCGGCGACTCGGTGGCGCCCTTGGCCTTCTGCTCGGTGATGATGGTGTCGTAGACCGCTTGCGGGATCGGCTGGCCGTTGACGGTGACGAAAGCCTTGCCCTTGTCGGCAGCCAGGGCCGGGGCGGAAACGATGGCGCCGGCGACGAGCAGGGCGACCAGACGGGAGGATTGTTTCATGCAGTGTGTCCTTGGGTGGTGAGAACGACGAAAATTATACTTCTTCGGGAGCGGCCGCATTGATGCCGAGCGCATGAATTTTGCCACGCATCAGGTTGCCCACCGCATCATAGACGATGCGGTGCCGGCCAACCGTATTCTTGCCGGCGAAGGCTGCAGCGACTATATGAATTTTGTAATGGCCGCCGTCGCGAGCCCCGGCATGGCCGGCGTGCCGATGGGATTCATCCTCGATGGTCAAGGCGACCGGTTCGAGAACGGCCAGACGTTGGCGGAGCAGTTCGACGGTGTCGGCACTCACGCCGGCAGCACCTTCTTGAACGGCTTGATGGTGACCTTCTCGTAAACGCCGGCCGCGACGTAGGGGTCGGCATCGGCCCAGGTCTTGGCGGCTTC
>JAYRUZ010000040.1:0-12299 GCA_041918795.1 Azonexus sp.
TCAGGCGTGCCCGGCCACGTCGGACAACTGCGTGAAGCTGATGCCCAACTTCTGCATCGCCGCCGGCAGGCGTTCCTCGGGCGGCAACTCGAACAGGATGCTGCTTTGGGCCGGCACGGTCAGCCACGAATTCTGGGCCAGCTCATCTTCCAACTGACCGGCATCCCAGCCGGCGTAACCGAGGGTGACGATGAACTCGGCAGGCACACCGGACGAAGCCACCGAAGCCAGGATATCGCGGGAGCTGGTGAGCCCCACATCGCTACCGACGCGCAAGGTCGACTGCCACACGCCCATCGGCCGATGCAGCACGAAGCCGCGGTCCAGTTGGACCGGTCCGCCGAAATAAACGGGCAACTCACCCAGCTTTTCGTTTTCCAGCTTGATGTCGATCTTGTCGAACAAACCGGCCAGATTCATATCGATCGGCCGATTGACGATAATGCCCAAGGCACCGTTTTCAGTGTGCTCGCAGATGTAAACCAAGGCGTTGGAAAAATACGGGTCTTCCAGCGTCGGCATGGCGATCAGGAAGTTGTCGGTGAGGTTTACACTGTCCATGACCCGAATTTTAATCGCCCGCAGGGTACAAACCAAACATGAATCACGAAAAAGCCCTCGTCTGGTTCCGCCGCGACCTGCGCAACCATGATCACGCCGCGCTGAGCGCTGCCCTCGGCAGCAGCCGGCAGGTCTACTGTGCCTTCATTTTTGATAGCGAAATCCTCGACGCCCTGCCCTCGCGCACCGACCGGCGTGTGCATTTCATCCGCGATTCGCTGGTTGAACTGGACGCCGCGCTGCGTTCCAACGGCGGTAGCCTGATCGTCCGCCACGATGCGGCTCGCGATGCTATCCCGCGCCTGGCTCAAGAGCTTGGTGTCGATGCCGTGTTCGCCAATCGCGATTACGAGCCTTCAACCAAGGCACGCGATGCTGACATTGGCGACGCATTGGCCAAGGCGGGGATTTCGTTCAATCTGTTCAAGGATCAGGCGATTTTCGACCGCGATGAATTGCTCACTCAGGCCGGCAAGCCGTACACCGTTTTTACACCCTACAAAAATGCCTGGTTGAAGCGGTGCACCGCAGCAGACTGCGCCGCTTGGCCAGTAAACGGCAATTTTTCTTCCATCCCGTTCAGTGGAGTGCCAACTCTGGAGGAGCTGGGTTTCGTGCCCAGCGACATCGCGGCCATCGGCATCCATCCCGGCATGAGCGGCGCACAGGCGCTGTGGCGGGATTTCCGTGACGAACGCCTGGAGCATTACGGTGATCTGCGAGACTACCCGGCCATCAAGGGCGTTTCGTATCTTTCCGCCCATTTGCGCTTTGGCACGATCTCGATTCGCGAACTGGTGCGCCATGCGCTGTCCAGGCAGGCAGATACGTGGCTGAACGAACTGATCTGGCGCGATTTCTACTTCATGATTCTCGACCGCTTCCCGCACGTGGTCGGCCACGCGTTCAAGCCCGAGTACGATCGTATCCTTTGGGATGAGTGGCCGGCAGGATTGGCCGATTGGTGTGCCGGACGCACCGGCTACCCACTGGTCGACGCGGCCATGCGGCAACTGAATTACAGCGGCTGGATGCACAACCGCCTGCGCATGGTGGTTGCCTCTTTCCTGACCAAGGATCTGGGCATCGACTGGCGCCATGGCGAACGCTATTTCGCCGAACGGCTGATCGATTTCGACCTGTCGGCGAATAATGGCGGCTGGCAGTGGGCTGCCTCCTCAGGCTGCGATGCGCAGCCCTATTTCAGGATCTTCAACCCTGTCGCGCAGTCGGAAAAATTCGACCCCGAAGGGCGCTTCATCCGCCGCTACATTCCGGAGCTGGCCCGGGTTCCCGCTAAATACATCCACCAGCCTTGGCGCATGAGCGCGACGGAGCAGCAGTTGTGCGAAACCGTGATCGGCCGGGACTATCCGGTTCCCATCGTCGACCACACACGAGCCAGGGAAACAACCCTGGCCCGGTACGCTGTGGTCAAGAAGACGGCTTAGACCGTCGCTTTCTGCTTGGTGTAGCCGGCAATCAAGCCGAGCAACTGATCTTCGTCGTACGGCTTGCCGAGGTAATGATTGGCACCGATTTCCAGGGCGTAATTGCGATGCTTGTCAGCCGTGCGCGAGGTGATCATGATCACCGGGATATTGCGCAAGCGCTCGTCGGCACGCAGATTGCGCACAAAATCGAAACCGTCCATGCGCGGCATCTCGATATCGGAAAGAATCACGTCCGGCCGCTCGTCGATCAACTGTTCGAGTGCATCGACGCCATCCTTGGCCAGAACGACCTGATAGCCTTCGCGGAGCAGCAGGCGGCTGGTGATCTTGCGCACGGTCAAGGAATCGTCCACCACCATCACGGTCGGCAGATGTTGCTCGGGTTCCAGTGCGACCGGCACGCTGATCGGACGCGCTTCATAGTTGGCAGACACCGGCCCACGGCTGGCCAAGGCCACCGGGTTCAGAATCAGCACCACGCGACCATCGCCCAGCACGGTGGCGCCGGCAATGCCGACCACCCGCGCCAGTTGCGCACCGATGTTCTTGACGACAACTTCCTGGTTGCCCTTCAGCTCATCGACCTGCACGGCAACACGCTGCGAACCGGAACGCAGCAGCAATACCCAATGCTGACGATGCGCTTCGGGCAACGCTTCAAGGTCGCCCAACAGATGTGGCAGATAGGCAAACGGATAGGTATTCCCCTGCCACTCGGCCGCGCCCTGCTCACGAATCGGCGCCAAGCCTTTTTCCTTCAATTCCAGCACCTGCTCGATCATCGTCGACGGGATGGCATACAGCTGGTTAGCCACGCGGATCAGCAGCGTCTGCGTCACCGCCAGGGTCAGCGGCAGATAGAGGCGGAAAGTCGTACCCTGTCCCGGCGTAGTAACGATTTCGATCCGCCCGCCCAAGTCGGTCACGCCGGTCTTCACCACATCCATACCGATCCCACGACCGGCCAACTGGGTCAGTTCGGAAGCAGTCGAGAAGCCCGGATGGAAGATGAAGTCGTACAGTGCAGCGTCGTCAAGCTCCTGACCCGGCTGCAGCAGCCCCAATTCCTCGGCCCGCGCACGGATGCGCTTGGCATCGAGACCCTTGCCATCATCGTGCATGGAAAGGATGAATTCGTTGCCTTCCTGTGCCAACGCCAGGGATATTTCGCCAACCTCCGACTTACCCGCCGTCTGCCGCTGCTCGCGCGTCTCGATGCCGTGCGTCACGGCATTGCGCAGCATGTGCTCGATCGGCCCCATCATCTTGTCGAGGACCGAACGGTCAATATCGACCTGACCACCGATCACATCGAGGTTGGCCCGTTTGCCGACTTCCTTGGCGGTTTGCCGAACGATACGGTAGAAGCGCTCGGTCTGACTGGCGAACGGAATCATCCGCACGCCCATCAGTTCCTGTTGCAGTCCGCGGTTAATCCGCGCCTGCGCCAGGATGGCCGCATTGGTGTCGTCAAGGTTCTTCAGCAAGTTCTGCTGGACGGTTGCCACGTCGTTGACCGACTCCGCCATAAAGCGCGTCAGTTCCTGGAAACGGGTGAAGCGGTCAAGTTCCAGCGGATCAAATTCAGCAGCACCGTCCGTGGTCTGTGCCACACGCGCCTGAATCTGGGTTTCGGCCTGAATTTCGATATCCCGCAGTTGGCGACGCAAACGGATGACGTTTTCGGTCAGATCGAGCAGGGACGTCTTCAGGCTACGCATTTCGCCTTCGATCCGGGCGCGTGCGATCGACAACTCACCCGCCTCGTTAACCAGGCGATCGACGAGATCGGCACGAACACGCAGGGTTGCTTGCTGGGCAGCAACAACTTCGCTCTCAGCAGCGGCTTCCTTCGGCTCAGGCAATTTTGCCGAAGACGGAACGGCAACAGCCTCGTCCACCGGGGCAGGGGTTTCCACCAAGGCAACTTCAACAACAGGCTCCGGCGGCGGGCCATTGCGCAGGATTTCGACAGCCTGGGCCAAGGTATCGCACCCTGCCTCAATCTCGTCGAGCAAGGAGCCACTCGCCGGCCCCGCTCGCATTGCTTCCTCGACACGAGTTTCAAGCAGGTGGGTGACTTCACCCAGGTTCATGGCCCCCGCCATGCGAGCATTGCCCTTGAACGTATGCAACAGGCGGCCGATCGCGCGCTGTGCGGAATCCCCCGCCGGATCGCCACGCCAGATACGCATTTGCTCGGTCAGATCGCGCAGTTGGTCGGCAGCTTCTTCCAGGAAGATCGGTAGCAACTGCTCGTCGAGTTCGTCGGTCAGTTGCGGCAATACCACCGACGGCGCAACCTGCTCCACCTCTGGCACAGGAACGGCTTCCGGCACAGCCGGGCGCAGAGGTATCACTTCTGCGCTGGCGGGTGCCAGCTCTTCGCTCACGGTGGGTGGCGGAAAAATTTCCTCCAATGCAGAAACCAGTTGCGGTTGCTCATCCGGCGGAGTCTCCTCGGACAAGGTCGCATACATACCCTGCAGTGTAATGATTGCCTGACGGACGGTCTCCATCCCTTCGATGCTGGCCGGATTGGCCGAACCGTCACGTCGCAGGAGGGCGTGCTCCAGAGCGATCGCCAGATGATGTAGCGGCATCAGGCCAACCGTCGCCGCGATACCACCCAGCGTATGTGCTGCACGCGTCATCAGGAAGGTGGTTGGCGCAGATGGATGCGCATCCATCGCAACATAACCTTCGCTCAGCGTTTGCAGATGCCCAGCCGCTTCCTCACGGAAAATATCGAACAAGGTCACCGCGACGGGTTCGACTATAGCCTCGGACTCACCAGTTACACCCTCATCTTCCCGGACTGATGGATACTCGGTTTCTTCGAGCACCTCGATTGCCTCGATGCCCTCTTCGACAGCCAAGGAGTCATCGGAGACCAGCAAATCCTCCAGCGCGGCAAGCGCACTCTCCTGTTCGCTGCCGGCCATATCAGCAAGAACGGGCTCATCCAGCGTCAACGCTGGGATTTCCAGTGTCTCGACCGGAGCAGCCAACGGCGCTTCAGGTTCGGGCAATTCTATTTCGATCGCTGCGCCAGAAGCCCCGACATCGGGCATCTCGACTGCCGAGGACACCTCGGCAGCGGGAGCAACGGCCTGCGGTTCGACACCGCGCAACTGCTGAGCCAAGGCAACCAGTGGGCGCGCATCCGGCACTGCGCCCGCCCCAGACTCCAAGTGGGCCACCCAGGCAGAAAAGACCGCATGCTCTTCGTCGATCATGCGCAGAAGATCGGATGATGCCGACTGTTCCTGGCGCAACCAGAGGTTCAGAGTTTGCTCCAACTCCCAGGCCACTTCGCCCAGCGCGGTCAGACCCACCATCCGTCCGCTGCCCTTCAGCGTATGCGTCGACCGACGAACCGTAGTCAACGCCTCGCTGTTGGCGGGATTCTGAGCCAGCAAGGTTTTCTCGTCCTTGATTGTGGCCAGTACTTCCTGCGCCTCCTCAAGGAAGATCGCCAACAATTCGGCATCGATCTCTTCGTGGCTGGACTCTGCCAATTGCATGGTTTCAGCCGACGGAGCGGGGGCTTCCTGATGTACCGGCAAACCCGGCAAAGTCAGATCCAGGTCACCGCCAGACTGCAGGGCTTCGATAGCGGCCTTGGCCGTTTCACCCAAGGCCCGATCGGCCACCAAGTCGGCATCCTTCTGGATGGCTTGCAGATTCTGGATCAACTCGCCCTGCAGGCGTTCGTCCTGCGGCGTTTCCTTCAGCGCCTCGACGAGGGCTTGCGTCTCCTGGGTTTGTTTGGCCAGTTGCGCTTCAACCGTCATTTCGGGAAGCGACTCTTCTTCCTCTTCCTCGACAAGGGGTTCATCCTTGCCTTCCATGCGACGGAGGAAGCTGTCGAAATCGGACTCTCCGGTTTGCAGGGCATCGATGAAGAAGCCAATCAGCGAGAGCTGATGCGCTACCGCCTCGAAGTCGGCATCCGCCGGGGCAGCTCCGGCCTCGGCAAATGCACGAATCCGACTGCCGCACTCCTGGAGGCTGGCGACAGCACCAAAATGCCCCAGCATGGCCAGCGCGCCGCCGACCTGCTTGATCTGACCATCGATCTGGACGACATCGGGCACCCTTGCGGGGTCGCGGAAGTAGGCATCAAGAGCCTGCTCGATCTGCGCCAAGTTGTTCTGCATCTCGCGACCAACTTGCCCGATCAGCAGTTTTTCCTGCGCCCGACGCGTCATTTCGTCGAGCAGAGGAACTTCGCTATCTGTGGCCTGACGCCCGGCTATGCAAGCGTACAGGCGATCGACCATCAGATCGACCTGCTGGGCGAAATCAGTCCCGAGCCTGCGGAAATTCTCCTGGGCATTCTGGATCAGCAGAATCGCCGTTGCCACTTCCATGGCCACGGTTTCGTTGTAGCGTCCCGCATCTTCAAGCAACCAGCTAGCCAAGGCATTGAGCGCCTGCCCCAAACGCTTGAGATCGGTCTGTCCGAGTTCATCGGTCAATTGGGCGCAGGCCCGAACATTGTCGGCAAAGGTCTGCAAACTGGCGGAATTACCCGTGCAGAACTTGTTCCACGCTTCCTCCACTGCAGCCAGCAGTTCACGCAATCGACGCAAGCCGGCTTCCTGCTCCGGCTGCATGACGGCGGCTCCCTGGGTCGGCAGCAATGCAGGCAATGCATAGGTATCGTGAGCCTGGGCCACTGCGGGACTCGATGCCGGCGCGGCTTGCGCAATGTAATACAGCGCTTCGCGCATCAGACGCTCAGCGACGCTGGTCGAACCTTCGAGCAACCGGCGAATCTGGGCGTCAATCCGCGAGACCAGTTGGCGGGCATGCAAGTCACCCGCCGTTTTTGGATCCGCCAGGCTTTCCATCAAGGTTGCCGCCACCCACCAGAAAGAGCGAGTGGAGGGTGTGCGCTGCATGCCCTCGATCGCCAGCAGCGCATCACGCATCGCCAAACGGCCACTCTCGGCTTCGTTCGGCTTTTTCAGCCAACTGAGCAAGCCTTTCTGGAAACGCATGCGTTCGGCCTTGAAGGCTTGCTTCGCTTGCGCTGCATCCAGCGTGGCGGCCGAACTGGCCCGCTTGGGAGGACGTACCGTCAAATCGGGGAAGAACAAATCACCGGCATGGACTTGCGGCATGCCGCGGGCTGCTGCCAGCTTCCGGTAAGCAGGCAACAGGCGCAAGGGCTGATTGGGCTCACCCGATACCAGTTCATCCAGATAGCGACGAAGGTCGACCAAGGCCTCACGCACAACCGGAGCCTTGTCCTCAGCAGCGACACGACCATCCTCCATGCCCAGCAACAAGGCTTCGAGGGATTCGCTGACCAATGTAATGCCATCCAGTCCTACGATGGACAGGGCTCCATGCACCTGATGCACGTGCGTGCGGCAAAACTTGAGTTGGGTGGTGTCACCGCCCTGCTCGAACAGATCTATCGCCTCGCCTGCGCGCTGCAGCGCAAGATCGATTTCTCCCTTGACCCAGGTCAGCGGGCCCATATCAAATTCTGTCGCCGCGTTCATAGTCTCTCGCGCAGATCAATCAACCTTGAAGCCCGCAACCGAGCCCTTCAATTCGGAAGCCAGCGCCGTCAATTCATCAACCGCCTGCGCCGTGCGCTTGGTACCGACCGTCGTCTGCTCAGTGACCTGGAGAATGTCCTGCATCAGACGGGCAACCTGCGTCGCGGAGTTGGCTTGATTCTGAGTAGAGGAGGAAATGTTCTGAATCAGGTCAGCCAGATCACGCGACACCTGACCGATTTCGGAGAGAGCCTGACCGGCAGCATCGGAAAGCTTGGCTCCCTCAACCACACCCTGGGTCGATTGTTCCATAGCGGATACCGCATCCTGCGTATCGGTCTGAATGGTTTTCACAATCGCCGCGATCTGCTTGGTCGCTTCTGCGGAACGCTCCGCCAGACGCTGCACTTCTTCCGCAACCACGGTAAAGCCCCGCCCGGCATCACCCGCAGATGCGGCCTGGATGGCTGCGTTCAGCGCCAGCACGTTGGTTTGTTCGGTAATGTCCGAAATCAGTTCCACGATTTCACCGATCTCCTGCGAGCTTTCGCCGAGGCGCTTGATTCGCTTGGAGGTTTCCTGAATCTGGTTGCGAATTTCGTTCATGCCCTTGATCGAATCCTGCACCGCCTGCGTACCCTTTTCGGCAGCAGCCAGAGACTGACGGGCAACCTGGGCTGACTGCGTGGCGTTGCCGGAAACTTCGCTCATCGAACGCGCCATTTCCAGAGCTGACTGACCGACTTCCTGAATCTCCGAAGACTGGCGCTGGGCAGCATCGAGCAGTTCGATGGAGGTCTGGCGCGCGATCTCGGTTGCCGCTGTCACTCGGTTCGCCGCATCGTTGATTCGGCCGACCAGAACGCGGAGTTCTTCAATCGTGTAGTTAATCGAGTCAGCAATGGCGCCAGTAATGTTTTCACTCACGGTCGCGGTTACGGTCAAGTCACCGTCAGCCAAGTCGCCGAGTTCGTTCATCAGACGCAAAATAGCGTCCTGGTTTTCGCGATTGACCTGTTCCGAAGAACGACGCTGATCTTCCGCCTCAACGGCGCGGCGTTGCGTGTCACCGAGGTAGATCTTGGCCAGCATGGCCAGGACAGCAACGGCGCCGAGCGTCATGACGATCATCAGCACCACGTAGAGGCCACGCTCGGACAGGCTGTCCTGGTAACCCTTGGCCAGTTCGTCTGTCGCCTTCAACAAATCCTCGCTCTCGCGGAAGATGCGGGAACCGGCTTGCTTGGACAGCACCAGCGGCTGCATATTACCCAGAATACTGGCAATGGCTGTCTGGTATTCCTTGAATGCGGCTTCCAGCTCAGCGATCTTTTCCCGGCTGTCGGCATCGGATGCGCTCTTGGGCAGGCCTTGCAGCAGGTCGCGGAACACGTTGGTATCCTTGCCGAGCAGGAACGCCACTTCCGGGTTGATTTCGCTACCAACCTGCAGGGCCGAGGCATTCTTGGCAATCCGCTGGGTCAACATGACCAACTGGTTGGCCGCAGCAATATCCCGCGCCGAAGCGCCGGCCTGAAGTTTCAGGGTCGCAATCTGCTCGGTCAACTCGAGCATGGTCGCGTTCCGGTTGTCGATGGTGGCCACGTTGTTGCTCAAGGCCACCAGACTCTTCTCCTGACCGATCAACACGTCAGCATCCTTGGCGGTGCTTTCCCAGCGCTGGGTCAAGGCCTCAAGTTGCGAGCGCACGCCACTTGGCGAGCTCGGCACGCTGACCCCGCTCAATTCACCACCGCCGGTCAAGCGTTCGAGCAGCTGGCTAAAAGTCTCGCGCGACTCCTTGAGTTGAGTGAAGGCCACCGGGTTACCGAGCAGGGCCAGTGAGGAGGCCTTGGCCAGACGCTGCGACAGCATGCGCATTTCACCAGCCGCCGCCACATAAGCCGTACCGTGTGTAGATTCGCGGTTGTCGTGGAAAACCAGTGCAGCAATGAGCACCAGCAGCAGAACAAATACGCCACCCAGGGTCTTGAGCTGCTGGATAACCGGCTGCCCTTCCAAGAAAGATGGCATTGGTAACTTGCCCGCTTTTTTCGGACTTTCTTCCTGCAAATCGGCCGAGACGGTCATCTGACCGTTCGGATCAGCCTTGGACGCTCCGAATTTCGGCAGTTTGAAACTGAAAGCCATGAAGTTCCTCCACTTGGGGTAACGAGCCGGTGCCCGCTTTCAAACCCCGATATTCATGAAATCTTGATCGGCCAATAGCTCGCGTACCGCCAGCTTGTGCCAGACCTTGCCCTGGGTATCCTTGTAACGCTGCCGTCCCCATACCGGCATCGAGTCATCCGTACCATCCGGAGCATAATCCTCCGGGTCCTTCAGACCCAGCATGCGCGACACCAGCAGCGCCGAATTGGAGCCGTAGCGCACACCGATCAACAACAGACGGGCGTTCGCGTTATTCGGCGTCGGCATGCCTCCGCGGAATACCGACAGGTCGTTGACCGAGTACAGATTGCCGCGAATGTTGGCCATCCCGGAAAACCATGGCCGAGTCAGCGGCACAGGCACCAGTTGAGGCGCCTGGATGATTTCACCGCCATCGGACAAATCGACCAGCCAGGCCTCCTTGCCGGATTCGACACCCAGCCAGGAGGCACCACGGCCGCCCAGGGCTGCCACGGTCAGGCGACCGGCCAGGTACTCCTGAAAATCCCGGAGACTCGTCTTCTTGGCCATCAGGCTCAGGCCAGCGCAGCGATGCGCTGGAGCAATTCGTCAGGATTCAGCGGCTTGACCAGATAATCGACCGCCCCTTGGCGCAAGCCCCAGATCTTGTCGGTTTCCTGGCCCTTGGTCGTACAGACGATGACCGGGATGTTCTTGGTATCTTCGTCACGGGTCAGGGTGCGCGTTGCCTGGAAGCCATTGAGGCCAGGCATCACGACATCCATCAGAATCAGATCAGGTTTCGTGGCTTTGGCCTTGGCGATCCCTTCTTCACCGGTCTCCGCCGTGGTGACCTCGTACCCAGCCTTGGTCAGCAAATTGACCGCGAAAAAACGTTCGGTAGGGGAATCGTCGACAACGAGAATATTCTTGATGGGCATTGCAGGACCTCAACTCAACTACTATTTGGATTCAGACTCAGCCGGCAGTGCAAAAGTAGCCACCATCTGCAGCAGGCTGTCCTTGGTGAAGGGCTTGGTCAGATACTGATCTGAGCCGACCATGCGCCCCCGCGCCCGGTCGAACAGACCGTCCTTGGAGGACAGCATGATGACCGGTGTGCTTTTGAAACGGGAATTCTTCTTGATCAACGAGCAGGTTTGATAACCATCGAGGCGCGGCATCATGATGTCGCAAAAAATGACAGCAGGCTGATGATCGGCAATTTTGGCCAGCGCATCGAAACCATCCTCGGCCAACACCACCTGACACCCGGCCTGGACGAGAAAAATCTCGGCGCTGCGCCGAATCGTGTTGCTGTCGTCGATCACCATGACCTTGACGCCACGCAATCTTGTCAAATCTGCCAATTTAGTTATCCCCTGAGCCCAATCAAAGCCTTGCTCGCTATTTTTGCATCATACTACGGAAGTAATGGCCTGATGCAATCCCAATATTGTAGGGTTTTGTAGGGCTTACCCTCTATCCGCACGGCCCCGGCAGGCGGAATCGGATAAAATTCATCCCCACTTTTATCACATTCGGTACACCACCCTCGGTGTGCCTCCCGATGAATTCTCCGCATATCACTCCACCGACTCCGCCCATGGTTCTGGTTTTTGCCGCCAGCGACCCGACCTCTGGCGCCGGCATCCAGGCCGACCTGCTGACTCTGGGCAGCCTCGGCTGCCACCCGCTGACCGCGCTGACAGCATTAACCGTCCAGGACACCGTCGGCGTGCATGGTCTACACCCGGTGGCCGCCGACCTGCTGGAGCAGCAGGCGCGCACCGCGCTCGAAGACATGCCGATCGCTGCCTTCAAGATCGGGGTGCTGGGTAGCGTGGAAAACGTCTTGATGGTGGCGGAAATCGTCTCCGACTACCCCGAGATTCCGCTCATCCTCGATCCGGTGCTCGCCTCGGGCCGGGGTGACGACCTTTCCGGCGAGGAGATCATTAGCGCCATGCGGGAAATGCTGCTACCGCAGACCACGCTGATCACGCCGAACGCCCCCGAGGCCCGGCGGCTGGCGGAGAGTGACGAAGATGAGGAAGAGCCGTCGATCGATACTTGCGCCGCCCGCCTGATCGAAATGGGCGCGCAATATGTATTGATCACCGGCACGCACGAAAACACGCCGCAAGTCGTCAATACGCTCTACGGTGCCGAAGGCATCATCCGCCGCGACCGCTGGGAACGTCTGCCCGGCAGCTACCACGGCTCGGGCTGCACGCTGGCCTCGGCCATCACCGGCGCCATCGCGCAAGGTGCGAGCATCGAGGACGCAGTGCGCGACGGCCAGGACTACACCTGGCAGACGCTGAAGGCAGGCTTCCGCGCCGGCATGGGCCAGTTCATTCCGGACCGTTTTTTCTGGGCGCGCGGTGAAGACGAAGAGAATTCCGATAACGACAAGACTGCCCCCGATGCCTGACTTGCGTGGCCTTTACGCCATCACTCCGGACTGCGCCGACGGCGCTGCCTTGTTGCGCGACGTCGAAGCTGCGCTCATTGGCGGCTGCCGCATCGTGCAGTATCGCGACAAGCTGAGCGCCATGCCCGAACACGTCGCCCGCGCCAAGGCGCTGCGTGCGCTGACCCGCCGCTACGATGCCCGCCTGCTGATCAA
>JAYRUZ010000041.1:0-12141 GCA_041918795.1 Azonexus sp.
GGGTCCCAGATGCTCCAGGCGTCGATGCGGCCGCTTTCGAAGGCGGCGCGGGCATCGGCCGGCGGCAGGAAGACCGGTTCGATGTCGCTGAACTTCAGGCCGTGCTTTTCCAGCACCTTGACCAGCAGGTAGTTGGCGTTGGAACCCTTGGCCACGGCGACGCGCTTGCCCTTGAGCTCGGCCACGCTGCGGATAGCCGACTGCCTGGGCACGACCAGCGCCTCGGCGGCGGGGGCGGGCGGTTCGTTGCCGATATAGACCAGGTCGGCACCGGCCGCCTGGGCAAAGATCGGCGGCGATTCGCCGACCGTGCCGAGATCGATGCTGCCGACGTTGATCGCTTCGAGCAGCGGCGGGCCGAAGGGGAATTCGGTCCATTGCACGTTGACGCCGAGCTTGGTCAGGCGCTTTTCCAGCGTGCCGCGCGCTTTCAGGATGACCAGCGTGCCGTACTTCTGGTAGCCGATGCGCAGTTGCTTGGGCGGGGCGGCCTTGGCCCAGGCCGGCCGGGCAAGCAGGCCGGCGGCCGGGGCGATGGCCGCGGCCAGCAGCAGCGCGCGGCGTTGTTTGTTGAAGGGCGGTTTATTCATGATGCGTGTCTCTCCCGATCAGAAGGCGCGGTCTTCACCGAAGGTGATGCGGTGCAGCAGGCGGTGCGCATCGCCGTAGTCGGCCACGGCGTAATGCACGGTGGCGCGGTTGTCCCAGATGGCCACGGTGTTCTGTTCCCAGCGCAGGCGGGCCTGGAATTCCGGGCGCTGGAAGCGGGCAAAGAGGAAGGCGAGCAGGGCGTCGCTTTCCTGGCGCGGCAGGCCCTTGATGCGGTCGGTGAAATTCGGGCTGACATAGACCAGCTTCTTGCCGGTGACCGGGTGGGTGCGGATGACCGGATGGAGCACCGGCAGGTGTTCCTCGCGCGCCTTGCGGTAGATCTGCTCGCCGTTTTCCAGCTTGGCGAAATATTGTGGCCAGCCGCTGTGCTCGAAGCTGTGGAAGGCTTCCAGCCCTTCCAGGTAGTCGCGCAGCGCGGGCGGCAGCGAGTCGTAGACCGCCGTGGCGCTGGCCCACACGGTGTCGCCGCCGATGGGCGGGACGACGTGCGAATAGAGCACGGTGCCGGTCGGCGGATTGCTGACGAAGGTGATGTCGGCGTGCCACTGGTCGGTGCCGTAGCGGATGCCGCCCGGCTTGGCTTCGAGTACTTCAATGACCTTGTGCAGATTGTGGCGCGGGAAGAAGGCCTTGGCCTTGTCCGGGTCGCCAAAGACGCGGGCGAGGGCGATATGGTCTTCCGGCGTCAGCTTCTGCTGGCGGAAGAAAAGCACCTGGAATTCGGCCAGCGCGTGGCGCAATTCGGCGCGTACTTCTGCGCTATCGAGCCTGGCTAGATCGATATCGCGCACGACGGCGCCGATGTTCGGGTTGTAGGGCTCGATGGCCAGGTGCTTGTAGCCGGGAATCGGGTTTTCGAGTTTGGACATGATGTTTTCTCCTGAGCGTTGAATGATTGGCCGGCGCTGCCGGGGTGAGGCCAATGTATTTGCCCGGCCGGCGCGAACGAACCAATTGTTTCTGCCTTGGATATGTCGCCGGCGCTGCTAAACACATGCGCCGTCGCGCCATAAGCAAATCGGGATTTGTGCTTTGGCCGGGCGCGGCCGGCTGGCCAGAATGGGCGCCACTTCATTCAATTTCAGGAGCCAGCCATGAGCATTCAATCCATCAACGCCCGCAACCAGTTCCGCGGCAAGGTCAAGGAAATCATCGAAGGCAGCGTCGTCTCCGAAGTCGATGTCGAGACGCCTTATGGTGTCGTCACCTCGGTGATCACCACGCGTTCGGTCAAGGAGCTGAACCTGGCGGTCGGTAGTGAGGTGGTGGCGCTGGTCAAGGCGACCGAAGTGTCGATCGCCAAGCTGTGAGCGCGGGGCGGCCATGAAACTCGCTGCCTTGCTGCGTCATCCCGGCCGCGTGCTGGCGCCGTGGGCGCTGCCGCTGCTCATCCTGGCCGCTTGGGAAATCTCGGCCCGGGCCGGCTGGCTATCCACCCGTGTCCTGCCCGAGCCGTGGGCCGTCGTCCAGGCCGCCGTCACATTGGCTGCCTCGGGCGATCTCTGGCTGCACATCCAGGTCAGCGCCTGGCGGGCCTTCACCGGCTTTGCCATCGGCGGCGGCCTGGGCCTGGTGCTCGGGCTGCTCACCGGTTCCTTCCGCAAGCTGGAAGTCGCCCTCGACACCACGCTGCAGATGATCCGCAACATCCCGCCGCTGGCGCTGATTCCGCTGGTCATCCTGTGGTTCGGCATCGACGAGGCGGCCAAGCTCTTCCTGATTGCCTTCGGCGTCTTCTTCGCCGTCTATATCAATACCTTCCACGGCATCCGCTCGGTCGATGCCGGGCTGGTCGAGATGGCGCGCAGCTACGGGCTGGGCGGCTGGCGCCTGTACCGCGAGGTGATTCTGCCCGGCGCGCTGCCGTCTATCCTGGTCGGTGTGCGCTACGCCCTCGGCTTCATGTGGGTGATCCTGATCGTCGCCGAAACCATTTCGGCCCACGCCGGCATCGGCTACATGACGATGAATGCCCGCGAATTCCTGCAAACCGACGTCGTGCTGCTCGGCATCCTGGTCTATGCATTGCTCGGCAAACTGGCCGACCTGGCGGCGCGCCGGCTGGAAAGCTGGTGGCTGCGCTGGAACCCGGCCTATGCCGCCCACTGAGGAGATTTCCGTGAAAACCGATTCCATCGAACTGAGTCATTTGCAGGCCGCCATTACCGGCCTGCGCGTCGAGGCGCGCGGCCTGCGCAAACGCTTCGGCGAGCGCAGCGTGCTGCACGGCGTCGATCTCGATATCCGCCCCGGCGAATTCATCGCCATCGTCGGCAAGAGCGGCTGCGGCAAGAGCACGCTGCTCCGCCTGCTGGCCGGGCTGGACGCCCTGGATGGCGGCGAACTGCGCCTTGACGGCGTGCCGGCGGCGGAGCGCCTGGTGGATGTGCGCATCATGTATCAGGAGGCGCGCCTGCTGCCCTGGCGCAGCGTGCGCCAGAACGTGGCGCTTGGCCTGCAGGGTGAGATGGCGGAGATTCGCCGACGCGTCGACGAAGCGCTGGCCGAAGTCGGCTTGGCCGACCGCGTCGACGACTGGCCGGCCCAGCTTTCCGGCGGCCAACGCCAGCGGGTGGCCCTGGCGCGGGCGCTCATTCACCGGCCGCGTCTGCTGCTGCTCGACGAACCGCTCGGCGCACTCGATGCCCTTACCCGGCTGGAAATGCATCGCCTGATCGAGCGTGTGCGCCGCCAGCATGGTTTCACGGCGCTGCTGGTGACGCACGACGTTGCCGAAGCCGTCGCCCTGGCCGACCGCGTGCTGCTGGTCGAAGAGGGGTTGGTCAGCCTGGAGCAAGCAATCGACCTGGCGCGCCCACGGCAACGCGAGAATCCGCGCTTCGCGGCGCTGGAAGGTCGCATCCTCAAACGCCTGATGAACCTGGAGGCGGTTGGCGTGCGTAATCAGCTGCGCGGCGAGGTGATCGGCATCGAGGTCGATACCGTGCTGACGGAAATCCAGGTGCGCACGCCAGCCGGCATCGTTACCTCGGCTATTTCCACCCGCTCGCTGCGCGAACAGCCGCTCGAAGTGGGGGCGGAGGTGCTGGCCGTGTTCAAGTCGAACGAGGTGGTGCTGGCCATCGAAGGCTGAGCGAAATTTTGGCCGGACGGGGCCACTGCTGCGGTGCACTGCCCATTTTGGGCAAAAAATGGAGGGCTGGCCGAGGGCGGTGCTCTCGGCCGGCGCCAGCACGCTATTTCAGCGCGTTCTTCTTGCGCTCAGCCTCGGCCCGCGCCAGCTTTTCGCGAAAGCGGGCGTTCTTGTCTTCGGCCTGGTGGCCGGTGAAGAAGTAGCGCCCGGCCAGCACGCAGCCCTTCATGCCGGGGTCACAGGTCAGGTGGTTGATCTTGGTGCATTTGCCGTCGATCTCATGCGGGCAGCCCCAGGAAGCCATGTCGAATCCCTTAGCGGAAGGCGCGCAGGTAGTGCGTTTCGAAATAGCGCTTGGCCCAGTGGAAGAGGCGCGAGGCGGGCAGCATCAGGCTGCGCTTGGCATCGCGGTAGACCAGCATGCCGCTATTGACGCTATCGACGATGCAGATCAGCTCCGGCCGCGGCTTGGCCACCGGCGGCTGGCCGGCCAGGGCGAGCAGCAGGTTTTCGGCGGCGGCGCGGGCTTGCAGGTCGGCCATGTGGGCCTGCTTGGGCAGCCAGTCCGGGCCGGGGTAGCTGCCGGCGTCGCCGGCGACCCAGACCTTGTCGCAGCCGCGCACGGCGCAGTAGTCGTCAGCCGGGAAGAAGCCGCCGGCGGAGAGTTCGATGCCCGATTGCGCCGCCCAGGCCGGGCCGGTCAGGCCGGGCATGAAGAGGATGAGGTCGGCCGGTAGCTCGGCCGTTTCGGTTTTGACCACGCGCTCGGTGAAGCCGAGGATCTTCTCGCCGAGGTGGGTGTCGATGTCGCGCCGCTTCATTTCGGCCAGCAGGTTTTGCACGGCCTTCTCGCCCAGGCGTTTGCCCGGTTCGGCGGCGGCGTTGAAGAAGGTGAGCTGGAAGCGCTCGCGCCGGCCTTGCTGGCGGAGCAGGGTGTCGACGCCGAAGAGTAGCTCGAACATCGGGCCGCCGCGCATGGCGGAAGGCTCCTGCGGATTGCCGCCGAAGCCGAAGGCGATGCTGCCGCCGGGCATGGCGGCGATGCGCCGGGAGATTTCCTCGGCCGCCGGCACGCCTTCGCACAGCGTCAGCGCATGTTCGATGCCCGGCATGCCCTTGAGGAAACGGCCGCCGGTGGCGATCAGCAGGGCGTCGTTCCTGACTTGGCCGCGGTCGGTCAGCACCGTGCGCCCGCCGTCGGCCAGGCCGGTGACGCTGCCGCTGATGAAGCCGATGCGGTATTTGTTCAGGAAATGCTGCAGCGGCACGATCAGGTCCTTGCCCTGGCGAATGCCGGCCGGCAGCCAGATCAGGCTGGGCAGGTAGACGAATTCCGGCTTGGGGGCGACCAGCGAGATGTCGGCCTGCGGCGCGCGCTTGCGCAGGGCGCGGGCGGCGGAGAGGGCGGCAAAACCGGCGCCGAGGATGACGATGCGGGGTGAGGGTGCGGACATGTTGGTTTCCGGGGCTAGTAGTTCAGGCGGAGATCGATGACGGTTTCGGGCGCGGCGACTTCGAAGGCGCTGTCAACGAATTTCGGCGGCCCCATCACTTTCGGGTTGTTGGAGAGGCCGTAGCCTTCGGTCGGGAACATGCCGAAGCGCAGGTTCAGTTTGTTGTCGGCGTTTTCGTCGTGATAGGCCATCACCGCATAGCGCCCGGGCGGCAAGTCGGCGAAGACGAGGCGGGCATCGCCCTTGGCCGCCGGCTGGGTGAGCACGCGCAGCGCCTTGTCTTCCTTGCGGAAGCTGTCGGGCTCGGCGTAGAGCGAGACGCGCAATTGCCCGGCCTCGTCGCGCACGCCTTGCAGATTGACGACCAACTGGGCATCGGCCGCCCAGGCGCTGCTCAACATGCCGCTCAATAGCGTGGCGGCGAGCAGGGCGCGGTAGGACAGGTCGGCAGCAGCGCTGGCGACGGGGGCGGGCGGCGGATCAATGGGCATGTTCATGGCAATCGTTGTTGTGGATGACGGAGAGCGGCTCCAGCGTATTTTCAACCTTGAAACCTTAGTTGGACGCGGCTGATGGTGCGTTTGGGCGGGATGGCCGGTGCGAAGAGACGACGCGGCAGGCTCATGCCTGCAAGGAGGAGCGACAAAACCGGACACCCGACCAGACGTGCCAGCGGCCGCGTAGCGGTGTCACCCAACGGGTGAATCGTCTCGAAGGTACAAAAATCAGTGTTCATGCGGCTGATCAAGGAGGGGTAAGCGGTCAACTGAGGTTTCAAGGTTAAATATAGGCGATGACGGCCCGCTCGGGGTCTTCTTCGCCGGTGACGATGGGCAGGATGCCACGCTGCATCAGGCGCAGGTAAAGGTTGTTGCCGAGGCTGCCGGTGATCAGCACGCCGATGTCGGCGAGTTCCGGCGCGATGTCTTCGTGGTTGGCGTGAAAGGTCGCTGCGAGCGGGATTTCGAGCAGGCTGCGGCCTTTGAGTTGGCCGGCTTCGATCTCGTAGATCCAGAAATTGCGGCATTTGCCGGCATGGGCGGTGATGCTGCGGCGGTTCTGGCTGGTGATGGCGATTTTCATGGTCAGGCCTTGTCTTGTTCGTCGCTGCCGATGATCAGGCGGCTGTCGCTCAGATATTGGTGGGGCGGGATTTCGAGGTTGGTCGGGGCCGGCTTGTTCTTGAAGACGCGGCCGGCGAAATCGAAGGTCGAGCCATGGCAGGGGCACAGGAAACCGCCCGGCCAGTCGGCGCCAAGGGCGGGATCGCCGGGCGTGAAGGCCGGTGATGGCGAGCAGCCAAGGTGAGTGCAGATACCGACGGCGACCAGCAGTTCCGGGTTACGCGAGCGGGTTTCGTTGGCAGCGTAGGCCGGCTGCTGATTCCTTTCCGAATGCGGGTCAGTCAGCATTGGTTCGGCTTTCTTCAGCGCCGCCAGCATGGCCGGCGTGCGGTGCAGTATCCACACCGGCTTGCCGCGCCATTCGACCACCATCATGTCGCCAGGGGCGAGCTTGCCGATATCGACCTCGACCGGCGCCCCGGCGGCGCGGGCGCGTTCCGATGGCAGCAGGCTGGAGACGAAGGGGGCTAGCGCGGTCAGCGTCAAAGCGCCGCCGACGCCGACGGTGGCCATCATCCACTGGCGCCGGGCCGGGCGGTCGCAAACGGCGAAGGATTCGCCCTGGCAGGTGCAGGTGGTCATCGGATGTCCTCGGAAAGGTAAATAAGAAAATACTTATCAATAGGCGTGCCAGCCTCGTCAACTGGCCAAAACCATGGCCTAACGGCGATTCTGCGAAGTTTGTCGGCTTTGTTCTGTCAAAAATGGCATGAGTCGGTGGCGTAGCTGTCGTTTTTGGCGGTGAGCGATCACTGCTGCGGTGTACTGGGCAAAAACGGCAAAAAGCGAAGTGTTATCGCGCAGGCGGAGGATTTGTCGATGCCAGAATTGGCCGAGCGGCGTCTCGGGTGTGACCATCAGTGATTCGTGATATACAGGGTTTGCCTCTGTCGATACCAGGTTCAACGCCATGCCGAAACCCTGTAAAACCCCTCTGCTAGTCGTGTTCGGTGCGCTATCGGTCAGCCCCGCATGGGCCGAGGTTCCCGGTTTGCCGGCGGGCGGCCAGCAGGCCTTCGCTGATTACCAGAAAGCACCGACGCATCGAGCCTTTGCCATTGCGCCGGGCGGCGCCTGGGCCTGGCGGGCGCAGGCCGATTCGCCGGATTTGGCGGAAGACGGCGCCCTGGCCGATTGTGCGGCGCAGACGCGACAGAAATGCGTGCTCTACGCCAGCAACGAACGCATGGTCTTCGATGCGCGGCATTGGCCCGAGCTGTGGGGGCCGTATGCCGATGCCGCCAAGGCGCGGCGGGCGGCGAGCGGCACCGGGCTGGGCCAGCGTTTTCCCGATCTGGCCTGGCGCTCGGCCCAGGGCAGGACAGTGCGGGTGGGCGATCTGAAAGGCAAGGTCGCCGTGCTGCATTTCTGGGGCAGCTGGTGCCCGCCTTGTCGGCGCGAGATGCCGGAGCTGGCCCAATTGCACAAGGCCCTGGCCGGGCAGCCGGATGTCGCCTTCGCTTTCCTGCAGGTGCGCGAGAGCTACGCCGCGTCGACGCAGTGGGCGCGCCAGCAGAAGCTGGAGTTGCCGCTGTCCGACTCCGGCAGCCGCGGCGACAGCGATGCCGATCTGCATCTGGCCGACGGTTCAGCCCTGCCCGACCGGCACATCGCCAACAGCTTTCCGACGACCTATGTGCTCGACAAGCATGGGCTGGTCGTTTTCTCGCATGTCGGGCCGGTGGCCGACTGGATGCAGTACGCCGCCTTCCTGCGCGATGCGGCCCGGCGCTCCGGAAAGTAATCGGGCGCCGTAGCGCCCGATTGTTGGTACATCGGTTTAGCCGTGCGCTGCCGGGCTTTCCGGCACTTCTTCTTCCAGTTCTTCCCAGCCGGTGATCATGGTCTTGATGTGCGCCGTCGGCGTGTGGCCGGTGGTGGTCAGATAGACGTGCACGATGAAGAAGATCAGCATCATGAAGGCACCGGCCGTATGGGCCAGGGCGACGCCTTCCAGGCTCAGGAAAGCGTCGAGGCCGAAGGGCTTCCAGTAGGCGAAGAAGAGATAGAGCAGGCCCGAGCCCCAGATCAGCGGCGAGACGAGGGCGAGCAGGCTGACGTAGGCCAGGCGCTGCAGCGGGTTGTGCTTCTTTTCGCTGGTCTTGTGGAAGGGGTGCGGCGCATGCACGAAGATGCCGTAGATGTAATACCTGACCATGGCCAGCACCTTGGTCAGCGTCGGGATGTACTGGCGCCATTCGCCGGTGGTGAATTGCCAGAAGATGGTGAAGGCCCACAGCGTGAGCAGGGCCCAGGCGCTCAGGGTGTGCAGCTGGACGGCGCGAGCGAAGCCGAAATTCTGGTAGAAGCCGTGAATTTCGAAGCCGGTGAGCAGCATGAAGATCACCAGTGCCGCCTGCGACCAGTGCCAGAAACGCTCGTAACGCTTGTAGAGATAGACGCGATAAGTGGTCATGATCTTATCCTTTGCGCTTGCGGTCGAAGTAGAGGCGCGTGGCGCCATGGAGCAGCACGCCGGCCAGGGCGATCAGCGCCAGGGCGATGCCCAGCATGTCGATCAGCGCATTGCCGTCGCGGCCCGGCAGGTAGATGCCGCCGATACCGGCCAGGCGTCCGTCCTTGCGGTGACACTCGTTGCACTTCACGGCGTCGGCCTTGGGCGCGACCATGTGGGTGATCGGCCAGCTCATTTCGGTACTGACGAAGCCGAATTTGCCGCTATACGGCAGCTCCGCCGTCTTCATGCCGGTATCGATGGCCTTGCCCCAGTCGAAGTTGTGCCAGAGCGCGGTGTCGTCCTCGCCGGCCGTATGGACGATGAGCAGGTTCTTGTTTTCGAGGTCGTAGGCCTGCTTGCCGCGGTGCACCTTGAACGGCCAGATGCGGGCATCCTTGTCGCCGGCCTTGCCTTCCGGGTGGTTGATCTCGACCACATTGCCCGGATCGATCGGGTCGCCCTTGGTCTTGAAGCTGACGTGGCCGTTGAACCACTTGTACTCGGGCACCATGTAGGAATCCCACTCGAAGTTGCCTTTCTTCGAGTCGAAGGCGCGACGTCCGGCGCTGTCCTTGACGAAGATCGGCTTGCCTTCCGGCCCCATCTTGGTGGCCGTCGACCAGTCCCAGACCTTTTCGGTGCCGATGCCATCGCGTGCCATCTGCGGGATATGGCAGGTCTGGCAGGCCAGGGTGTCGGTATGCGCATTGAGCCGTTCGGCGTGCAGGAAGCTTTCCTTGTGCGGCTTGTCGCTGTGGCAGGACTGGCAGGAGGAGGGCGTGCCGTCGGCCTTGCCGCGCACATGCGCCGGGCCGGTTTGTGCCGCCGACATTTCATAGCGGCTGCCGGAAACCTGGTGGCCGGTCGTCGCATGGCAAGTCGTGCAGGAGAAGTTCAGGCCGCTGGCGTCCATGTGCACGTCGAGGTACTTGCCCGGCTTCTTCAGGGCGCTGTCGAGGTCGCCATGCTTGGTGCCGTCGCCGCCCGCGCCATAGAAGTGGCAGGAGCCGCAATTGCTGCGTCCCGGCAGGGAGACGCTCTGTGCCACCTTCGGCAGATCGACGGCTTCGACGAACTTGCCCGAACCGTGCGGGAATTCCTTGCGCTCATAGATCGGGTGCCCGGCATCGCCCGGCAGCTTGCGGTAGGTTCCGGTCGCGTCGTGGCAGATCAGGCAGTCGACGTTTTCCTCGGACTTGAAGTCGAAGGTCTTGTCCTTCCAGCCGTAGCCGGCATGGCAGGCCATGCAGTCCTTTTCGTTGGAAATGGTCGTCGTGCAGTAGTTGTTGATGATGTTTTTCTTGCCCAGCATCTTGCCGGTCTTGGCGTCGGCGTATTCCCAGGTCCAGTGCTTGGTCTTGTGCACCTGCTTGGCCGCCTCGGTATGGCAGGACAGGCAGGCCTTGGTCACTTCCGGGCCGGATTTGAAGGCCTTTTGCAGTTCCTTGAACTTGCTATGGTCGGCCGTGCTGTGTTTTTCCGGCGCAACGGCAGGCTTGGGTGCCGCCGGGGGCGGGGCGTTGTCGGCGGCACGTAGCGGCAACGGCAACAGGTGCGCCAGCGCCAGCAGAGCGAGCACGAAAGGGCGGTGGATTTTCATGGCGAATCTCCTCTGGCTCGATCAGCAACCGGCCGCGGCGCCGCTGCCGGAACCGCCTTCGCCGCCCATCTTGGGAATGATCAGCGCGGGCGCGGGTTTGCTCGGGTCCATGACGAGGAAACGCTGCTGGTCGGCCACGACGTGTTCCATGATGTCGCCGACCATGCTGCCGAACAGACGGCCGATGATCCCGGCGTTGAGGATGCCGATGTAGACCTTGCCGTTGCTCTTCTTGTAGACCGCGATCTTGCAAGGCATCAGCAGCGACAGGAAGCGGATGTCGTCCTGCTGCAGGATGGGGCCGGAGTATTTGGTGCTGCAGGCTTCGATGAGCAGGACGGGCTGCACGTTCATGCCGTCCGCCTCGACCGGCTTGGCCGGATTGCGCAGGCCGGAGATCGACCAACCGTTGCCGGCGGCCTGGATGTTCTGCTGGATGCGCGCGGTGGTTTCTTCCACGCTGTATGGGCTTTCCCGCTCCGAGAAAACCATGTTCCCGGCGTTGAGCCACAAAATACCGACGGCCAGTGCAACCCCCGCCAGAAAACCTGACAAGATCTTGATCATGCTCCCTCCTCCTGATTGTCCTTCGCTGCCCTGTGTCGAATAATTATTAGTGTTTTCTAATATTGATTATAAGCATTTAATTATTTAGTGCAATCCTTTCCGATTGAACTAATCAGTGGGGAGTGTCCCGGCCGTGGAGGGGCGACCGGGAACCAGGCAACGCCGGCAAAAAGCCGGCTAACGTCCGCCGCGCGGACCCATGCCGCCCATCCCTCCCATCCCCGGGCCGGGGCCCATGCCCATGCCTTGCAGCGGCGGGGCATCGGGCAACTGGGCGCCACGCGCCTTGGCGCGCTCCTGCATTTTTTGATGGTGCTCGGCACGATAGGCATCGCGCTCTTGCTGGGTTTTCAGGCTGCGCAGGGTTTGCCGGTGTTCGATGCGTTCCTGGCGGGTCATCAACTGGCTGCCGTAGATCGGCTCGCTGGCGGCGGGGGCTGTGGTCGAGACGAGCCCGAGGACGAGCAGGGCCAGGACGGATTTGAGATGGATGCGACGCATGATGTTCTCCTTAGGGTAAGGAAAAAGCGATCGAAACTACGCCGGGTCGGCGCCCGATGCCGGGAACGCCAACCCTCTCTTTCTTTATAGGCCAGGAAGATTAGGGGTTTCTTAAATGCGGCAATATGTCGCAAGGCCGTCTCGGCCTGGGCGAAGGCAAAACACAGCCAAAAGCATGGCCGCAGGCGACTGCTGCGGTGCACTGCCTATTTTGGCCAAAAACCGGCCGGCCTCAGCCGGCGAACCAGCCTTCGACCTTGCTCCGGCTGGGCACGCCGCCGGCGTGTACCACCTTGCCGTCGATTACCACGCCAGGCGTGGACATCACGCCGTAGCCGATGATCGAGGGCATGTCCTCGATCTTTTCCAGGCTGATCTCGGCATTCGCCGCCTTGGCGACTTCCTCGATCAGGGCCACCGTGTTGCGGCAGTTGGCGCAGCCGGTGCCGAGCACTTTGACGTTTTTCATGGCGAATCCTTTCTTACAGGACCAGATTGAACACGTAGCCGACGAGCAGGATGCCGGTGGCGACCACGCCGGCGAAGGTGGCGATCAGGCGCGGCTTGAGCGCCTTGCGCAGGATGATCATCTCGGGGGCGGAGAGGGCGATCACGCTCATCATGAAAGCGAGCACGGTGCCGAGCGCCGCGCCCTTGCCGATCAAGGCTTCGACGATGGGGATGATGCCGGCGGCGTTGGTGTACATCGGCACGCCGAGCGCCACGGCGGC
>JAYRUZ010000042.1:0-11883 GCA_041918795.1 Azonexus sp.
GCACGTCGGGCTTGTCGATACCCATGCCGAAGGCGATGGTGGCGCACATGATCAGGCCTTCCTCGCGCAGGAAGCGGCGCTGGTTGGCGGCGCGCTCGGGGGCGGGCAGGCCGGCGTGGTAGGGCAGTGCCGGGTAGCCTTGGGCGGAAAGCCACTCGGCGGTTTCCTCGACCTTCTTGCGTGACAGGCAATAGACGATGCCGGCCTGGCCCTGGCGGCCGGTCAGGAAAGTGAGCAGTTGCTTCTTGGCGTTGTCCTTCTCGACCACGGTGTAGCGGATGTTCGGGCGGTCGAAGCTGGACAGGAAGACGCGCGCTTCGCCGAGGCCAAGGCGCTGCAGGATTTCGTTGCGCGTCGCCTGGTCGGCGGTGGCGGTCAGCGCGATGCGTGGCACGTTCGGGTAGCGCTCGTGCAGTGCCGACAGTTGCAGGTATTCCGGGCGGAAATCGTGGCCCCATTGCGACACGCAGTGCGCTTCGTCGATGGCGAACAGGGCGAGCTTGCCGGCCTCGGACAAGGCATCGAGCATGGCCAGCGTGCGGTCGAGCAGCAGGCGTTCGGGGGCGATATAGACGAGGTCGAGCTGGCCGCTGAAGATGGCCTGCTCGACGGCCTGCGCCTCGCGCCAGTCGAGCGTCGAGTTCAGGCAGGCAGCCTTGACGCCGAGCTGGGTCAGCGCATCGACCTGATCCTGCATCAGCGCAATCAGCGGCGAAACAACGACGGCGCAGCCGGGGCGGAGCAGGGCCGGAATCTGGTAGCACAGGCTCTTGCCGCCGCCGGTCGGCATCAATACCAGCGCATCGCCGCCCGAAGCGACATGTTCGATGATCTCGCCCTGCGCCCCGCGGAATGCCGGGTAGCCGAAGACGTCGCGCAGGGTCCCGAGAGCCAGTGCTGCGGTGGACATGGCTTTAGGGCCGATTTTCCGGGAGGATGGATTCGCGGGTCAGCGCTGCGCCATCCCAGACCAGGCATTCGCCGCGGTCCTCGTGCCAGTCGGCCATCACCCAGCGTTCGACGTGGATGCCGTCGACCATATGCTCGTGCTTGGCCGGCTGGTGCGTGTGACCGTGGATGAAAGTGGCGTAGCTGTGGTCGCGCAGGAAGTCGTCGGTCGCCGCGCCGTCGAGGTCGCTGTAGCGTTGCTCGATACGCTTCTTGCGGGCGCTGCGCCAACGGATGTAGCGGCCGAGCAGGTCGCGCATCCAGCGCGGCTTGGCGCGCATGTTGGCCTGCCAGGCCGGGTCGCGCACCTTGGCCCGGTAGGCGACGTAGGCCGGGTCGTCCAGGCACAGGGCATCGCCGTGCGACAGCACGAAGGACCATTCGGGCAGGGCCAGGTCGTAGGGGTCGGGCAGCAGGCGGGCGCCGGCGGCCCGGGCGAAATCCTCACCGAGCGCGAAGTCGCGGTTGCCGTGCATGACGAAAATCTGCAGGCCGGCATCGCTGGCCGCCTTCAAGGCGGCGATGATGTGCTGGTGATAGGTATCGCTGACGTCGTCGCCGACCCAGACTTCGAACAGGTCGCCCAGGATGTAGAGTGCCTCGGCGGCACGGGCGCGGCCTTCCAAAAACCTGAGGAACAAAGCAGTCGCCCCGGGTGACCGGGGCGACAGGTGCAGATCGGAGATGAAGAGAATCAAACGATCTCGGCCTTCTCGATGATCACGTCTTCCTTCGGCACGTCCTGGTGGAAGCCCTTGTTGCCGGTGGCGACGGCGCGGATCTTGTCGACCACGTCCAGGCCCTCGGTCACTTCACCGAACACGCAGTAGCCCCAGCCCTGGCCGCTCGGGGCCTTGAAATCGAGGAAGTCGTTATCGACGGTGTTGATGAAGAACTGGGCAGTGGCCGAATGCGGATCGTTGGTGCGGGCCATGGCGATGCTGCCGCGCTTGTTCTTCAGGCCGTTGGCGGCCTCGTTCTCGATCGGCGCCTGGGTGTCCTTCTGGTTCATGCCCGGTTCCATGCCGCCGCCCTGGATCATGAAGTTCTTGATGACGCGGTGGAAGATGGTGCCGTTGTAGTGGCCGGCCTCGACGTAGGCGAGGAAGTTGGCGACGGTCTTCGGGGCCTTCTCGGCATCGAGCTTGAGGGTGATGGCGCCGTGGTTGGTGGTGAGCTTGACTTGGGACATGCTGGGTAAATCCTTACTTTTCGGAAATGATCTTGACGTTATGGATGACGACTGGCGTCACCGGCACGTTTTCGTAATAGCCGGCGTTGGCGGTCGGCACCTTGGCGATCTTGTCGACGACATCCATGCCCTGGGTCACCTTGCCGAAAACGGCGTAACCCCAGGTCCGGCCGTCGGCTGGCGAGCGGTGGTTCAAAAACTCGTTGTTCTTCAGGTTGACGAAGAACTGCACCTTGGCCGAGTGCGGATCCTGCGTACGGGCCATGGCAACCGTGCCGCGCTCGTTGAGCAGGCCGTTGTTGGCTTCGTTTTGCAGGGCCGGGGTACGCGGCTTCTTCTCTTCCATGGCCGGCAGGAAGCCACCGCCCTGGATCATGAAATTGTCGATGACGCGGTGGAAGATGGTGCCTTCGTAGAAGCCGTGCTTGGCGTTGTACATGAACATCTCGACCGTCTTCGGCGCTTTCTCCGGGTAGAGCTCGAGCGTGAACTTGCCGAGCGAGGTATTCATCTCGACGGTCGGGGCGGCCCAGACCGAGACGGCGGCGAGCAGGCCGGCGGCCAGCGCGGAGGCTTGTTTCAACATCAGGCGCTTCCTTCGTAAATGATCTTCCACTTGCCGTCTTCCCGCAGCCAGTACTGCCGCTTCTTCATCTGGTTGTTCAGATTGTTGCTGCGGTAGTCCTGGTCGAAGGTGACGACGACGACTTCTTCCTTGCCCGGGTTGCGGAACACGGACAGGTTGTCGAGCTTGACCTTGATCCACTCCTTGCCGGCGTTGACCTGCTTCTTTTGCGTGACGAATTGCTCGAAATCCTGGCTGCCGGCCTTGAAGCGCTTCGAGTAGTGGCGCAGGAAGCGCTCGCTATCGCGGCTTTCCCAGTCGGCACGCCAGCTCTCGATGGTCTTGTTCAGGTCGGTACGTTCCTTGTTCCAGTCGTCCAGCGACAGCCATTCGACCGAATTGCTGATGATGACCGGGGTGACGCCTACCTGCAGGTTTTTCGAGACCGCATCGAGATCCTGGTTGGTCAGCACGACGCAACCGTCGGAGGCGCGCGGCGGGCGGGCGAAGGTGTCCGAGGGCGTGCCATGCAGCCAGATGCCGCTGCCGCTACGCCCCTGGCGCTTGTCCCATTCGTTCGGGTAGTTCAGCGGGAAAGCGCCGCTGCCGTAGAGGTCGGCCAGCTTCTGCTTGGGCAGATTGGCGGTGACGTGATAGACGCCGACCGGGGTCTTCTTGTCGCCCTCGGCCATCTTTTCGGCACCCAGCTTGCCCTGTGTCACGTAGTAGTCGGCGACGAAGCGCGGCCGGCCACCGTTGGCGGTGTCGTTTTCGTACAAGTAAAGACGCGAGCGCTTGGTGTCGACGACGACGGCGTAACGCTGGTCCGGTTGCATCTGCAACAGGTAGCGCGGCACGAAATCCTTGGGCGGTTTCTCGCGATAGCCCTTCAGGCGGGCAACAGCCTCGGCGCGCAGGTCAGCGACCTTCTCCTGCGGTGCACCGCTCAAAGCGCCGAAATTCCGGATCGGCTGGGTGCGGGCCAGCAGCAGGTCGCCCTTGATCAGGTTGGCCAGGCGATAGTTCGGGTATTGACGAAGCAGGGCTTCGGTCAGCTGCAGGGCTTCGTTCAGGCGGTTGGCTTCGATTTCGGCAAAAATCTTGACCAATTGGGTTTCCGGCCCGGAGTCCGAAACCGTAGTGGGCAAGCGTGCCGGGGCAGCCGTCGCCGCCTTGACCAGGGTGGCGCCGCCGGCAGCGGCTGCCGCCGTGGAAGCTACGACTGCCGCCGTTTTGCGCGACGACGTTTTTTTCGTCTCGGTCTTGGCGGACTTGGCGCTCTTGCCCGACGATTTGCCTTCAGTCTTGGCCCAGGCCGTACCGGCCAGGCAAGCGATCAGGGTCAGGACAAGGAGTTTGCGGCCCTGCATCAACGGGAGTTTTCTTCCTTGATCAGCCATTTGCCGCCGCTACGCACGAAAACCAGGGTCTTGGTGGTCGAGGTGCTCAGGCTGGCGGCCTTGTAATGCTGGCGGAACTTGGCGGTCGCCTTGTCGCCGTTGACCGAGATTTGCGGCTCGTCCACGGTGATGGAGATCTTGCCCGGCTTGCCGGCGATGCGATCTTCGCGCTCGTCTTCCCACGCCTTGCGCGAGACACCCTTCGGTGTATTGAAGTCGCTGGCGTAGGCCGCGAAGTAGGCCTTCATGTCCTTGCGCGACCAGGCGCCGGCCCAGGCGGCCACCGCCTTGGCGACGTCGTCATTGGCTGCATCCACCTTGGCCGGTGCGGCCGGGGCCGGGGTCGGGGCGGTGGCAACGACCGGTGCCGGCTTGGTTTCGACCGGCTTGGCGGCTGGCGGTGTGCTGGCGGCAGCACCCGGTGCCGAAGACACCACGGTGGCGGTCGGTGCCGGCTGCGCCACGACCGGCTTGGCGGGAGCAGCAGCCGGCGTGGCCGGTGCGGCGGCCTGCGGCTTGACGTTGCCCTTGCCGGAAGTGGTGATCAGGTCACGGATCAAGGCCAGCTTGTTTTGCGTCGCCGTATTGGCATTGTCCAGCTGCAGGGCCTTGTCGTAGGCCTGGCTGGCCAGCTTGGCGTAGATGTCGCCAAGGTTTTCATAGGCGATGGCGTAGGACGGATGGGTCCGGATGGCCATTTCCAGGGCCGTACGCGCCTTGTCGTATTGCTTCTGCTGGGCGTAGAGCACGGCCAGGTTGTTGTACGGCTCGGGCAGTTCCGGGTAATCCTCGGTCAGCTTGGTGAACACCGCGATGGCATCGCCCGGCTTGTTCATTTCCGTGTAGATCAGGCCCTTCAGGAAGCGGCCCTGGGCATCCTTGGGGCGGCTGCTGAGGTAGGCATCGACCTTGTCCATGGCCTGCGGATATTGCCCCTGTTTGATCAGGCGCTGGATTTCCGGCAGGTTGTCAGCGAAGACCGGGCTGGCGAAACTCACGGCCAGGCCGATGGCCAGGGCGCGCAGGGTCTTCAGGTGCTGGGAACGGGACGGATGCAGGGAGGTCGAGGTCATCGCCATGCTATAATTTTTCAAATTACACAATCTTAAGATTCTACCAAATTGGCCGGTGTTTCCATAGATTTAACGGTGCCATCCGCCGCCAGAATCCTCTCCGCATGCTCAAGATCTACAACTCCCTGAAGCGAGAAAAGCAGGTTTTCACCCCGATCGAACCGAACAAGGTCCGCATGTACGTCTGCGGCATGACGGTTTACGACTATTGTCACCTTGGACATGCCCGCGTGATGGTGGTGTTCGACATGGTCTATCGCTGGCTGAAAGCTTCCGGTTACGACGTAACCTACGTCCGCAACATCACCGATATCGACGACAAGATCATCAAGCGGGCGGCCGAAAATGGCGAGACGATCCTGCAACTGACCGATCGCTTCATCGCCTGCATGCATGAGGATGCCGACGCGCTCGGCGTACAGCGCCCTGACCACGAGCCACGCGCTACCGAGTATGTGCCGGAGATGCAGGACATCATCAGCAAGCTGGAAGCCAACGGTCTGGCCTACCAGGCAGCTGATGGCGACGTGAATTACGCGGTGCGCAAGTTTCCCGGTTACGGCAAGCTGTCCGGCAAGTCGCTCGACGACCTGCGGGCCGGCGAGCGGGTTGAGGTCGATTCGGCCAAGCAGGATCCCTTGGATTTCGTGCTGTGGAAGCATGCCAAGCCGGGCGAGCCGGCCTGGGAGTCGCCTTGGGGCAACGGTCGACCGGGCTGGCATATCGAGTGTTCGGCCATGAGCTCCAAGTTGCTTGGCCAGCATTTCGACATCCACGGCGGTGGCCAGGATTTGCAGTTCCCGCACCACGAGAACGAGATCGCCCAGTCGGAAGGGGCCAATTGCTGCACCTTCGTCAATTACTGGATGCACAACGGTTTCGTTCGCGTCGACAACGAGAAGATGTCGAAGTCGCTGGGCAATTTCTTCACTATCCGCGAAGTGCTGGGGAAGTACGACGCCGAAGTGGTTCGTTTCTTCATCCTGCGTGCTCAGTACCGCAGTCCGCTCAATTATTCGGATGCCCATCTCGACGATGCCAAGCGCAGTCTGGACAGCCTCTACTTCACGCTGCGCGATGTGCCGCCGGCTGCGGTGGACCTCGATTGGAGCAACGAATTCGCCGCGCGCTTCGCCGCGGCGCTGAACGAGGATTTCGACTCGTCCGGGGCAATTGCGGTCCTTTTCGAACTGGCTGCCGAGGCCAATCGTCAGAAAAGTGGCCAGTTGTCCGGTTTGTTGAAAGCCCTGGCCGGCATTATCGGCCTGCTCGAGCGCGACCCGCAGGTCTATCTGCAGTCCGGTGCGGCTTCCGGCGGCCTCGATGCGGCGGCCATCGAGCAGTTGATCGCCGATCGTGCCAATGCCAAGAAGGCAAAGAACTTTGCCGAGGCCGATCGCATTCGCGATGAATTGAAGGCTGCGGGTGTCGTGCTCGACGACAGTCCGCAAGGTACGACCTGGCGCCGCGCCTGATCGGCTACCCCGGAAAGCAAAAAGCCCGTCATTTGACGGGCTTTTTTGTTGTTGCCGAAGCTTACTTCATGACCTTGCCGCCGGCGCCGACCACGGTCAGTTCGACGTAACGCGAACCCTGGCGACTGTCCGGGCCGTAGTTGATCTTGAAACCGCCCAGATCGAAATTCTGCATCCCTTCCAGGGCGGCAGTCAGTTTTTCGCGGGTGACATCCTTGCCCAGCTTCTTGATGGCCTCGGTCATCAGGCGAGCATTGATGTAGGCTTCGAGGCCGTAGTAGGAATACTTTTCCTTCTGCTTGCCGAGCAGCTTCTGGTAGTCCTTGACGACGCCGATCGTGTCGTTCCAGGGGTAGGGCATGACCTGCGAAATGCCGATACCGCGGGAATCGTTGCCGAGTTCCTGGGCCAGCACTTCGGCGCCGACCGGCGACAGGGTCATGAACATCGGGAACTGGCCGGCCTGTTTCATCGCCTTGACGAAGGCGGTGGTCGGTTTGTACAGGGTGACCATGACGACCGCTTGCGGATTGGTCTTGCCGATGGTTTCGACGGCCTTGCTGACGTCGATCGAGTTGCGCTCGACCGTGCCGACGGCAACCGGGGCGAGGTTGGCGCGTTTCAGCGCGTTGGTCACGCCGTCGAGACCGGACTTGCCGAAACCGTCGTTCTGGTAGAAGACGGCGATGTTCTTCAGACCCAGCGCCAGCATTTGCGTCACGATGGCTTCTGCCTCGTCGGCATAGCTGGCGCGCACATTGAACATGTATTTGTTGTTCGGGTTGGCCGAGGGGGCTTCACGCAGCGTTCCGGCGCCGGAGATGGTGCCGACCAGCGGCACCTTGGCCGGACCGAAGACCTTGTTCATGGCTTCGGTGGTCGGCGATGAGCCGTAATACCCGATCAGGGCGAAAGCCTGCTTTTCCTGGAGCAGGGTCTTGCTGTTGGCGACGGTGCGGTCGGTTTCGTAGCCGTCGTCGATAGTGACCAACTCGATCTTGCGGCCGTTGATGCCACCGCTCTTGTTGATCTGGTCGAAATAGGTCGTCATCGCCTCACGCATCTGCATCCCATAGACGCCATTGGGGCCGGTAAAGGGGGCGGACATGCCGAGTGTGATGCTGGAGTCGGTCACGCCGACTTCAGCGTTGGCCTGGGCGATGCCCAGGGCGAGCAGTACCGCAGTGGCGGCAAGGTGAATGGTCTTCATGATCTCCTCAGTCTTCTCGGTGGAATAGCTCGATGGCTGAGGGGAGGATGGCCTGCCTAGCTGACAAGTTGCTTACATGGCATCTCGCAGTACATACATTTGTTTGACTGGTCGAAATACCGGAGAGGGTCAAAGAAAAACGGGCCGCGGCGATAGCCGGCGGCCCGTTTTCCGGAGTATGCGGCAGTGTTATTTCATTAGCTTTCCATTGGCCCCGAGTACGGTCAATTCGACGAAATGCGAGCCGGCACGGTTGTTCGGACCGAAGGCGACACGGTAGCCGCCCATATCCTGATTCAGCCCTTCCAGGGTGGCGACCAGTTTGTCGCGAGTCAGGTCCTTGCCCAGCTTGCGAATGGTTTCCGTCGCCGTTTTGGCCATGACGAAGGCTTCGATGCCCATGTAGGACGGCGGAGTCTGCTTGCCGATCAGGCGCTGGTATTCCTTGACCACACCCACCGTGTCGTTCCACGGGTAGGGCATGACCTGGGAAATGCCGATGCCGCGGGCGTCGTTACCCAGATCCTGGGTCAGTTGCTCGGGACCGACTGGCGACAGGGTCATGAACATCGGCCCAAGGCCGGCTTTGCGCAATCCTTTGACCATCAGGCCGGCCGGCTTGTGCAGCGTAACCATCACCACAGCTTGTGGATTGGCCTTGGCGATGACCTCCTGAGCCTTGGCGATATCTTCCGAGTTGCGTTCGACGGTGCCCGTGGCCACCGGCGCCAGATTGTGCTTCTTCAGCGCAGCTACCAGACCCTCGAGGCCGGCTTTGCCGAAGCCGTCGTTCTGGTAGAAGACAGCGATGTTCTTCATGCCCAGTGTGACCAATTGCGTACCGATGGCTTCCGCCTCGTCGGCATAGCTGGCGCGCAGGTTGAACATGTACTTGTTGTTCGGATTGGCCGATGGCGCCTGGCGCATCGAAGTGGCACCGGAAATGCCGCCGATCATCGGTACACCGGCCGGTCCGAAGACCTTGTTCATGGAGTCGTCGATCGAGGCAGTGCCGTAGTAACCGATCAGGGCGAAGACTTTGTTGGTTTCGATCAGCGTCTTGGTGTTGGCCACGGCCTTGGCCGCGTCGTAACCGTCGTCGAGGGCCACCAGTTGCAGCTTCTTGCCATTGACACCGCCCGCCTTGTTGAGCTGGTCGAAATAGGCGCTGACGACATTCTTGATTTCCTGGCCATGGCTGCTGGCCGGGCCGGTCAGCGGGACAGACATGCCGAGAGTGATCGTCGAGTCGGTGACGCCGGTTTCGGCTTGGACGGGCAGGATGCTTGTCAGACCAAATACGCATGCAGCCAGGGTGAGGCGAATCGCTTTCATCGGGTTCTCGCTATCGGTTGCCAGGTTATCGTCGAATTATAGGGGCGGAAACGCCCATCTGGTGCAGAAAAATAGCCTTTTTGGGTATCCCGCTGTTGTATTCGGCGATTTCTGGGCTGACTGCTGCGGTGTACCGCCCAAAAATGCAAAAAACCGCCCGCGGTGAGGCGGGCGGTTTTTTGTGGCGGCGGGTGATGCCTTGCCTGGTGGTTCCGGCCAGGGTTTTGTCCCTTACGTCGTCGCACCAGTTAGCCTTCACCGACAGGTCAGGGGATTATTCTCCGAAAAATTCCCTGACCTTATCCATCCACGACTTCGAGCGCGGGTTGTGCTTGGCGCTGTCGTCCTTGCTGCTGTCTTCCAGTTCACGCAGCAGTTCCTTCTGGCGATCGGTCAGGTTCACCGGGGTTTCGACCACGACGTGGCACATCAGGTCGCCGTGCGTGTGGCTGCGGACGCCCTTGATGCCCTTGCCGCGCAGGCGGAAGACGCGGCCGGACTGGGTTTCCGGCGGAATCTTGATGGCTGCGGCGCCATCCAGCGTCGGGATTTCGATCTCGCCACCCAGGGCTGCGGTGGTGAAGGAAATCGGCATCTCGCAATGCAGATCGTTGTGGTCGCGCTGGAAGACGGCGTGCTGCTTCAGGTGAATCTGCACGTAAAGGTCGCCCGGCGGGCCGCCATTGACGCCATGTTCGCCTTCGCCGGCGAGCCGGATGCGATCGCCTTCGTCCACGCCGGCCGGAATCTTCACAGCCAGGGTCTTGTGCTGTTTGATACGACCGGCGCCGCCGCAGGACTTGCACGGGTCGGCGATGAAGCGGCCGGTACCGTGGCACTTGTGGCAGGTCTGCTGGATGGAGAAGAAGCCTTGTTGCAGGCGTACCTGGCCGGAACCGTTACAGGTCGGGCAGGTCTTGGGCTGGGTGCCGGCCTTGGCGCCGGAGCCGTGACAGACATCGCATTCCTCCATGGTCGGGATGCGGATCTTGGTCTCGGTGCCGTGGGCAGCCTGTTCCAGCGTGATTTCCAGGTTGTAGCGCAGGTCGGCGCCGCGGTAGATATTGGAACGTCCGCCACCGCCGCCGCCGCGGCCGCCGAAGATTTCGTCGAAGATGCCACCGAAGGCGTCGGCAAAGCCGCCACCGCCGAAGCCGCCACCGCCGCCCATGCCGGCCTGCGGGTCGACGCCGGCGTGGCCGTATTGGTCGTAGGCCGCGCGCTTCTGGCCGTCCGACAGGATTTCGTAGGCCTCCTTGGCTTCCTTGAACTTTTCTTCGGCCGACGGGTTGTCCGGATTGCGGTCCGGATGGTATTTCATGGCCAGCTTGCGGTAGGCCTTCTTGATCTCGTCCTCGGATGCATCGCGGTTGACGCCGAGAATCTCGTAAAAATCGCGTTTAGACATGTTCAGTCCCGTCTAAGTGACAAAGGCGCCGAGCACCGCCGGAGGTTCCGGAAGGCTCGGCGCCGGGATATTGCGTCAGGCTTACTTCTTGTCCTTGTTCACTTCCGTGAATTCGGCATCGACGACATCGCCTTCGACGGTCTTCTCGCCTTGCGGCTGGGCGCCGGCACCGGCCGCACCGGCGGCAGCGCCTTCGGCCTGTTGCTGGGCGTACATCTTCTCGCCGAGCTTCTGGGCCGCCGCCGACAGGGCTTCGGTCTTGGCGGTGATGACATCCTTGTCGCCGTCGCGCAGGACTTCTTCAACGTCCTTGATCGCTGCTTCGATGGCTTCCTTCTCCGAAGCTTCGAGCTTGTCGCCGTACTCGGTCAGCGACTTCTTGACCATGTGCACCATGCCGTCGGCCTGGTTGCGGGCATCGGCCAGCTCGTGCGCCTTCTTGTCTTCCTCGGCGTGCAGCTCGGCGTCCTTGACCATGCGCTGAATTTCTTCTTCGCTCAGGCCGGAGTTGGCCTTGATGGTGATCTTGTTTTCCTTGCCGGTGGCCTTGTCCTTGGCGGTGACGTGCATGATGCCGTTGGCGTCGATGTCGAAGATGACTTCGATCTGCGGCGTGCCACGCGGGGCCGGCGGGATGCCTTCCAGGTTGAACTGGCCGAGGCTCTTGTTGCCGGAAGCAACTTCGCGCTCGCCCTGCAGCACGTGGATGGTCACGGCGCCCTGGTTGTCGTCGGCGGTCGAGAAGACTTGCGAGGCCTTGGTCGGGATCGTGGTGTTTTTCTGGATCAGCTTGGTCATGATGCCGCCCAGGGTTTCGATGCCGAGCGACAGCGGGGTGACGTCGAGCAGCAGCACGTCCTTGACTTCGCCCTGCAGCACGCCACCCTGGATGGCGGCGCCGACGGCGACGGCTTCATCCGGGTTCACATCCTTGCGCGGCTCGCGACCGAACACTTCCTTGACCTTCTCCTGCACCTTCGGCATGCGCGACTGGCCGCCGACCAGGATCACGTCGTCGATGTCGCTGATCTTGCAGCCGGCATCCTTCAGTGCGGTGACGCACGGAGCGACGGTGCGCTCGATCAGTTCGTCGACCAGCGACTCGAACTTGGCGCGGGTGATCTTCAGCGCTAGGTGCTTCGGACCGGAAGCGTCGGCGGTGATGTAGGGCAGGTTGACTTCGGTCTGCTGGCTGGAGGACAGCTCGATCTTGGCCTTTTCGGCGGCTTCCTTCAGGCGTTGCAGGGCCAGCACGTCCTTCTTCAGGTCGACGCCGG
>JAYRUZ010000043.1:0-11700 GCA_041918795.1 Azonexus sp.
CCCACGGCACGGTGATCGCCGAAATGCCGAGCAGGAAGGCGACCAGCGGCGCGAAGGCGACAACCATGATGGTGTCGTTGATGGCGACCTGCGACAAGGTGAACAGCGGATGGCCGTTGGTCAGCCGACTCCACACGAAGACCATCGCGGTGCACGGCGCGGCGGCCAGCAAAATCAGGCCGGCGATGTAGCTGTCGAGCTGCTCGGCCGGCAACAGCGGCGCAAACAGGTTGCGGATGAACAGCCAGCCGAGGAGGGCCATCGAAAACGGTTTGACCAGCCAATTGACGAACAGCGTCACGCCGATGCCGCGCACATGCTGCTTCACCTCGTGCAGCGCGCCGAAATCCACCTTCATCAGCATCGGGATGATCATCACCCAAATCAGCAGGCCGACCGGCAGATTCACCTGCGCCACCTCCAGCCGGCCGATGGCCTGAAAGACGCCGGGCGCCAACTGGCCGAGCACAATGCCGGTGACGATGCAGAGAAAAACCCAAACCGTCAGAAAGCGCTCGAAAACGCTCATCGGCACGCCGCTGGCGGTCTTGGCGGTGATTTCACATTGCGCCGACATGGTTCAATCCGCCAAACCCAGCGCGGCGCGCACCGCCGGAACCAAACGGGCGCGGATGTCATCGCGCACGGCGACAAAGCTCTCCAGCGGCTCGCCGTGCGGGTCGTGGAAAGGCACATGGATGCGCGGCACCGGACGCGGGAAGATCGGGCAGGTTTCCCTGGCGTTGTCGCAAACGCTGACCACGAGGTCGATCGGCATGTCGAGCAGGGTGTCGACATGCTTGGGGAGCAGCACCTCGGTCGGCAGGCCGATCAGGCGCAACGCCTCGATGGCTCCGTCGGCCACTTTCGGCTGCGGTTGGGTCCCGGCCGAAACGGCACGCACTTGGTCGGCCAGGTCGTGGTTCAGGATCGCTTCGCCCATCTGCGAGCGGCAGGAGTTTCCGGTGCACAGCACCAGGACGGTTTTCATTGGGGCGTTTCCTCGTTGGCGGGGAGTTTGGCGCGACGCTTCTCGGTGGTGTCGCAGCAGGTCGTTTTCGGCAGGCAACTTTCGCCCTGGCAGCAATTGGCGGTGAGGAAGGCGATCAGATCATCCATCGTCGCGTAATTGGCCGAGTAATGAATGAAGCGGCTCTCCCGCTCGCCACTGATCAGCCCGACGCGGGTCAGATGCGCCAGGTGGAAGGAGAGCGTCGCCGGCGCCATGCCCAGCCGCTCGCCAATGGCGCTGGCGTATAGCCCTTGCGGGCCGGCCTCGACCAGCAGGCGAAAGATGGCAAGGCGTGATTCATGCCCGAGGGCGGCGAGCAGTTCGGCGGCGTTTAAGGTTTCCATATTTCAAGTATTGTCGAAATATTGAGAAAAGTCGAGGCGGAATCGGGAGAAACCAGGACTGCTGCGGTGCACTGCCCGTTTGGGGCAAAAACCGGGGGGCGAGAAATAATCCTGCGTTGGCTGCTCACGACGATGAGCAGATTGTTCCCCGGCCTTCCGGTAGCAGTTATCGTCCCCAGCGATAGATTTCCATCTGGCGCTTCATTTCGCCCTCTTCCTGCTCAATGGTGTCGGCTGTCGAGTCCGTCACGCATTTTTCCTGGGAAGCATCGGCTGGAACGCGCTTCGGTGCCTGATGCCTGGCCTGTTCCTGCGGCGATTTGCCATCCCAGGCAAACGGATTCTTGAACGCGGGCGGGTCCGGCAGACAGTCCAGCGTATAGCTCGGCGGCCACCCGGTCTCATAGGGCTGGAATGAAATCGTCCGCTCGAATATCAGGGGCTGCCCGGTTGGCGTCGGTGGTAGTGGTGGCAGGGATTTGATGGCCTTCCAGGCCAGTTTCGACGCATTTTCGGACGTGGACCAAAGCTCCTTGATGTTCGCCAGCGAACCGTCCGGTGCAATCTCGATGCGGAAACGCACCATTCCCTGGCCAGGCCCCTCGACCGCCGTGCCCATCATGCTGCGCACCAGCTGCCCCCAATTGTTGCGATAGCGCTTGCTGTTCTTGAGCTTGTAGGTCGAGGCCAATTGCCACTCTTCCGCACTCGGTGGCGGCGGTGCCTCCAGTGAGGCCGGGGTCTTGGCCGATGGCGCGGCGAGCACCTCCGGTGCCGGGCTTGCCTCACGTGGCGGGGTCGCAGTTCGTGGTGCAGATGCTCTGGGTTTCGCTGGCTTCGGCGGAGGTGGTGCAGGCAGCTCCTGAACGTCCTCGCGAACTTGGGTGGCAATCCGGATTTCGATGGTTTCAGGGTTCTTCGCAATCTTGAATGCGTCGAGCTGCCATCCTGCGACCAGGACGGCATGCAGTGCCAGCGACAGTAGAAGCGGGATGCTCAACTTCATAGGCGCCACCGTTTCAGGCTGCAACGTGCATGGTTGATTCCGCGAAAAAATTCCAACAGAGCATCGATGTTTACAAACAATCTAAGAATCGTTAGATTGTAATTATGAAACCGACCATTACCAAGTCCTACCTCTACGAACACGTTGCCCGTATCGGCAAGGCGATTTCCAGCCCCAAGCGCCTGGAACTCATCGAGCTGCTCGCGCAGGGCGAGAAGACCGTCGAAAGCCTGGCCGAACAGGCCCGTATCGACATGCGCCTGGCCAGTGCTCACTTACGCGCTCTCCGCGAAGCCCGACTGGTCGAAACCCGCCGCGAGGGCAAGTTCATTCACTACCGCCTGAGCGGCCCGGATGTCGCCCAGTTGTGGGTCAATGTCCGGGAAGTGGCCGAGGAACACCTGGTTGAACTGCGGGTGGCGCTCGACCAGATGGCGGCCTCACCCGATTCCCTGTCATCGGAAAGCCGTGAGAGCCTGCTGACCAAGGCACGGAGCGGCGACATCGTGGTCATCGACGTTCGCCCGGAAGCGGAATACGTCGCCGGCCACCTGCCCTTTGCCCGTTCGCTCCCCTTGGCTGAATTGGAAAAGCGCTTGGCTGACCTCCCCGCCGGCAAGGAAATCGTTGCCTACTGCCGTGGCCCCTTCTGCCTGATGTCCGACGAGGCTGTGAAGCTGCTGCGCCAGCGCGGCTACACCGCCCACAAGATTACCGACGGCGTCAGCGAATGGCGCGCGGGCGGCCTGCCCATCGAGAACTGAAGTCATAACCACAGGAGACAACTCGTGCAGCATTTATCCATCTTCGCCCTGTGCGGCACCCTGGCCTTCTCGGCCATGGCGGCCGATGTATCGATGGCGGTTCCCGGCGCCCAAACTGCCAATGGCCAGAAGGTACTGACCTTCATCGCCAAGGACCCACCGGGTCAGCGTTGCAACGGCAACCTCCAGGTTGCCGCCGAGGTTGCCAACACCTACCGCGTTCCCATCCAGTTGCTGCCTTCCAGCCTGGCTCCCGGGCTGCCGGCACCGGCCGTCTTCTACGGTACCCAGCTCATCGTCGCCGACGGCAAGGACTTCAACGGAGCCGCCAGCTACCAGATCGTTGCCGACGTGCTCGACATGGAGAGCGTGCCGAAACAGGCCAAGTCGGGCCTGCTTTTCCAGGATGGGGTACGCAAGGATTTCGATGCCCTGAAGGCCACCATCAAGGCCGGGGGCAAATAGCTTTCTCAACCTCGTATAGGGCCCACCATGAATACGCTGTTCATCCTCAACGATGCGCCATATGGCTCGGAACGCAGCTACAACGCCCTGCGCCTGGCTCGTCAGCTCGGCAAGATGGACGGTGAAACGGTACGCATCTTCCTGATGGGCGATGCTGTCGCCTGCGCCAAGAGCGGCCAGAAGGTGCCCGAAGGCTATTACAACGCCGGGGACATGGTGCGCATGGTCGGCGGTGAGGTGGGGCTCTGCGGCACCTGCATGGACGCACGCGGCATGGCTGAAGAGCAGGTCGTCGAAGGGGCACGGCGCAGTACCCTGAAGGAACTCGCCGAGTGGACGGCTACCGCCGACAAGGTGCTGGTCTTCTGAGCATGAAGGGACGTGAAAGCGGCATGCCGGACGAGGCCTACTGGGAGTCGTTCTTTCAGCCAGAAGGCATTCTCGACCGGCTGCTGGTGACCCAAGGGGGCTGCTACAACCTGGTCGAATTCGGCTGTGGCTACGGCACGTTCAGCCTTCCAGCGGCAAAGCGCACGCGCGGCACGATCACCGCACTGGACATCGAACCCGGGATGGTTGAGTTGGTGGCTGAGCGCGCCAGGGCGGATGGCCTGCGCAATGTGCGAACCGAACTGCGTGACTTTGTTGAGCAGGGTACAGGTGTACCAGACTGCTCTCAGGGACACGCCATGGTCTTCAATCTTCTGCACATCGAAGACCCGCTGGGCCTGCTGCGCGAAGCCTATCGAACGCTTCGACCGGGTGCCATTCTCTCGCTGATTCACTGGCGCAGCGATGTTGAAACGCCGCGCGGACCTCCACTGGACATTCGGCCGAAGCCCGAACAATGTGCGTCTTGGCTATCCGAGGCTGGGTTTGATTCGGTGGTTCATGTGGACCTAGGGCCGAGTGCGCCCTACCACTTTGGGTTGCTGGCGCAGCGGTCAGTGGCGTGAAGAGGCTGCTACCCGTCCAACAGCGAACCTCGGGAGGAGACGGTTGCAGTGTCGGCCTTGGGACGAACCGATTCATCCCACCCCAAAAGCCTCCGCCGGCAGATTAACGCCGGCCTCCCTCAACGACCTCAGTGCCGGGCGTAGATCCTGGTCTTGCCGTCTTTCAGCACGAGCAAGGTTTCGTAGAACTCGCGGCGGACGCGCGGGGTGGCGGTGCTGTCCTTGTCGAGCATGGTGCAGGCGGTTTCGCAGGTCGGGCTGGAGAATTCGCGGCCGGGGGCGCCGAGCGGCAGGCCGGGCACGGCGAGGCCGCGGGCCTTGGGTTTTTCGGCCAGTAGCTCCTTGATCTGGTCGGCGTGCACGTGGCCTTCGATGAAGTAGCCGGCGACCGTCGCCGTGGGCACGGCTTCGAGGTCTTTCGGCACTTTCAGGCGGTGCTTGATGGCTTCCATGTCGTCGGTTTGCGTGACCTTCACGGTGAAGCCGTTCTGCCGCAGGTGGTCGGCCCATTCGATACAGGCCAGGCAGACGGTGGGCATGTAGACCTCGATGGTCGGCAGGCTGCCGGCGCGGGCCGGGCCGGCGAGCAGCAGCAGAACGATGAAGAAGCGCTTCAGCATGGCTTGCCGGCCTTGCAGCCCTTCAGTATCCACAGCGACAGGATGCCGGCGGTTTCGTCGGCCTTGACCTTGCGCGCCATCGAGCCGGCGTCGCGGCCGTTGTCGGTCTTGGCCAGCGGGTCGGCACCGGCCTCCAGCAGAATCTGGGTATTGAGCGCACGGCTGCCGTAGGCCGACATGTGCAGCGGCGTGGCGCCGTCGTTGTCGCGGGCGTTGGGGTCGGCGCCGGCGGCGATCAGGGCCTTCATGGCGCTGACGTCCGGGTTCATGGCGGCGAGGTGGAGCGGCGTCGAGCCGAGGGCGGTGCGCGCGTCGCGCTGCTTGGCGTCGGCCTTGAGCAGGCGCTGGATGTCGGCGCCGCTGCCGAGGCGGGCGGCGTCGTGGATGGGCAGGTCGGGGCTCTGTTTTTCGGCGCTGGCCGGCAGGGCCAGGCAGGCGAGCAGCAGGGGAAGGATGAATCGGCGCATCGGGTGCTCCTTGTGTTGTCGTGGATGCGATTCTTACCGGCAGGGAATCTGACAGCTTTGATCCATGCTAGTTTCAGTTTGCGCTAATTTACTGATATAAAAAGAAAAAGCCCCGCAGGTTGCGGGGCTTGTCGGGGGCGTGCCGGGCGATCAAATGATCAGCTGGGTGCCGAGTTCGACCACGCGGTTGGTCGGGATGTTGAAGAAGTCCGAGGCGCTGGTGGCGTTCTTCGACATCACCGCGAAGAGGCGGGCACGCACCTGGCTCATACGCTTGGTCATCGACGGGACAATGGTTTCGCGCGACAGATAGAAGGTGGTTTCCATCATGTCGAAGCGCTCGCCATGGTGCTTGCACTGCTCCAGGATGGCCGGCACGTCCGGGCTTTCCATGAAGCCGTAGCGGACGACGATGCGCATGAAACCCTTGCCCATGCGGTGCAGGTAGATGCGGTCGAAGTCGTTGACGTGCGGTGTCTGCACGGTCTGGATGGTGACCAGCGCGACGCGCTCGTGCAGCACCTGGTTGTGCTTGAGGTTGTGCAGCAGGGCGGGCGGCACGCCTTCCTTCGAGCTGGTCATGAAGACGGCCGTGCCTTCGATGCGATGCACGCCGTCGATGGCCTTGATGAAGTCTTCCATCGGGATGGTCTGCTTGGCCATCTCCTCGGAAACCAGGCGACGACCGCGTTTCCAGGTGGTCAGCACGGAGAAGGAGACGATGCCCATGACGACCGGGAACCAGCCGCCTTCGGGAATCTTGATGACGTTGGCCGAGAAGAAGGCGATGTCGATACAGAGCATCAGGCCGGCGGCGGCGATCACGGCGAAGACGTTCCAGCGCCAGAGCAGGGCCATGACGAAAGCGACCAGGATGGTGTCGATCAGCATGGTGGCGGTGACCGCGATGCCGTAGGCGGCGGCCAGGTTGGAGGAGTTCTTGAAGCCGATGACCAGCGCGATGACGGCCAGGTAGAGCGTCCAGTTGGTGAAAGGCACGTAGATCTGGCCTTCTTCCTTGCCCGAGGTGTGGATGATCTGCATGCGCGGCAAGAGACCCATCTGGACCGACTGGCGAGCCACCGAGAAGGCGCCGGAGATGACGGCCTGCGAGGCGATGACGGTGGCGGCGGTGGCCAGGCCGACCATCGGGATCAGCGCCCAGTCCGGCGTCAGGTGGAAGAAGGGGCTGGCGATGGCTTCCGGCTCGACCAGCAGCAGGGCGCCCTGGCCAAAATAATTGATGACCAGCGCCGGCATGACGAAGCCGAACCAGGCGAGGCGGATCGGGAAGCGACCGAAGTGGCCCATGTCGGTATACAGCGCCTCGCCGCCGGTGACGGCGAGTACGACCGAACCGAGCGCCAGGAAGGCGAGGCCGGGTTCGGTGGCGATGAAATGGATGGCAAAGATCGGGTTGAGTGCTTCCAGCACATGCGGGTTCTGCACGATCTGCAATATGCCGAGGACGGCCAGGATGCCGAACCAGGCGACCATGACCGGGCCGAAGAAGAGGCCGACGGCGCCGGTGCCGCGCTTCTGGATGAAGAAGAGGCCGGTGATGATGCCGAGCGTGATCGGGATGACGTAGGGCTTCAGCGTCGGCGTGATGATTTCCAGGCCTTCGACGGCGGAGAGCACGGAGATGGCCGGGGTGATCATGCTGTCGCCGTAGAACAGGGCGGCGGCGAAGATGCCGAGCATGGTGGCGGCCCAGGCCAGGCGCGGGCTCTTGGCGCGCTCGGTAACCAGGGCGAGCAGGGCGAGCGAGCCGCCTTCGCCGCGGTTGTCGGCGCGCATGATGACCGTCACGTACTTGAGCGAGACGAGCGCCATGATGGACCAGAAAATCAGCGACAGGATGCCGAGGATGTTCTCGGCGGTGACCGGGATCGGATGATGGCCGTTGAAGATTTCCTTCAGCGCATACAACGGGCTGGTCCCGATGTCGCCGAAGACGACCCCGATGGCGGCGATGGTGATGCCGGCCAGCGGTTGCTTCGAATGAGACTGCATTATTTCCCCTACAGCGCCTCGGTTTTGTGGCGCGGTTCGTTTTTGATCACTTCAGCGCGCGGTCTAAAATGAGTGCCGGCTTATGAAGGTAGCTTGAGAATCTAGCACTTTAGTCAGAGGATGGGTATAGGTTTACCCATAGGCAATCAATCTACGATTGAGGGATTTGAATGATGGCGAAAATCGGCCGCCACTTGCGCATCGAAGGCATTGTCCAGGGCGTCGGCTACCGTCGTTCGATGGCCGAGCAGGCCAGGCTGCTCGGCCTCGCCGGCTGGGTGCGCAACCGCCGCGATGGCAGCGTCGAGGCGCTGGCCATCGGCGACGAGAGCGCGGTCGACCGCCTGATCGACTGGGCCCAGCGCGGCCCGACCCACGCCCGCGTCGAACGGGTGCATGTGGCCGAGGGCGACGGGGAGTTCGAGCTATTCGAGCAGTGGCCGACGGTTTGAGGGTGGCTACCGCACAAAAAAGGCAACCCCGCCCAGCCGCCCCGAAGGAAGTCCCCTTGGGGGGGCAAGGGGAGGGCCGGGGAGGAGGGTTGCTAAAACGATGCCGATGGTCGTCCTGCTCCCTCCCCTGAAAAGGGGAGGGTCGGGGAGGGGTTTGCCGCGCTACCAGCCCCCAATTGCGCATCTAATGCCCGTCGCCGAACCCACTGCTGCGGTGCACCGGCCAAAACAGGCAAAAATGCACGCCATCGCTGGTTAGAATGACACCTTTTTCGCTGCCGACCATGCCCCGCATCTTCCTGCACCGCCTTACCGTAACCGCCGAATCCATCGACCGCAACGGCCACGTCAATAATCAGGAGTACGTCCGCTGGATGCAGGACGTGGCGACGGGGCATTCCGATGCCCAGGGCTGGAGCGAAGCGCGTTATCTCGAAACGGGAACGACCTGGGTCATCCGCTCGCATTTCATCGAATACCTGCGCCCCGCCTTCGCCGGCGACGAGATCATCGTCGCCACCTGGGTGGCCGGCATGGACGACACCACCTCGCCGCGCAAATACCGCTTCGTCCGGGCGCGCGACGGCAAAACGCTGGTCGAGGCGGAAACCCGTTGGGTGCATTGCGATCTGACGAACGGTCGCCCGACTCCTATTTCCGAAGCGGCGCGCGCAGCTTTCCCGATTGTCACCGACGAAGCCGAGGTGCGCGCCGCGCTCGCCGCTGGCCGGCAGGCCTGAGGCTTTAGAAAAACTCCGCCTCCTCGAACGACGGTTCCGTGAAGATGCCGCGTTCGATCAGGTCGTGATAGGCGTAAACGCGGTTGCGGCCGTCCTGTTTGGCCCGGTACAGGCTGCGGTCGGCGCGGCTCAGTACCTCCACCGGCAGCACCTCGGGCGAAGCCTGGCAGAAACCGATGCTCACCGTCAGGTTCTCGATGCGCGGGAAATAGTGCGCCTCGATGGCCAGGCGCACGCGCTCGAAGACGTTCTTGGCGATCTCCGCCGTATCGGCCGAGATGATGGCGACGAATTCCTCGCCGCCGTAGCGATAGAGCAGGTCGGAAGAGCGGAAGGTGTTGCTCATCAGGCGGGCGACCAGCAACAGCATTTCGTCGCCGACCATGTGGCCGAACTGATCGTTGATGCGCTTGAAATGGTCGATGTCGATCATTGCCAGCCAATAGCGGTTCGACGGCGCGCATCGGCGGCCGCCATGCTGCTCGTTGACCACGTCCGGCCGGCTCAGGGCACGCCAGATGCGGTCGAAACTGCTCTCCAGTGCCTGGCGGTTATGCAGGCCGGTCAGGCGGTCGCGCAGGCTCAGGTCGAGCAGCGTGTAATAATTCGAAAAAACCTCCAGCACGCCGCGGATCATGCTGTCCTCAACCGCTGAGACTTCCCGATCCCGCTGGAAAACGAAGAATCCGCAAACCTCGCCATCGCCCAGCAACGGGTAGGCCACCATGAAGTCGGCCTCCACCTTGCGCGTGCACGGCTTGCCGAGCAGGCGAACGCTGTCGCTCAATGCGATGACCGTGCTCGGCAGGTTGGCGAGATTGCTCACCTCCTCGATGCGCTCGACCATGCGCGACATGCCGTCGTCGTCCACTACCTTCGAGCGATGATGGTTGATCACCCGCATCACGTTCTGGCTGTCATCGGTCCGGTACAGCGACGTGTCGAGCACCCCGAGCAAGGGGCCGAGCGTGCGCAGCAGGCTCTGCTCCAGCAACTCCGTATCGCGAATCGAGGTCATCTTGCCCAGCTTGCCCAGCAAGCCCGGCATCCGGTTTTGAGTGGTATCCGACATCTAAAAATCTATAACTTTGGTATTAACTCTAAATTATGCACCCGTGCAGTGAGCAAGGCGAGTGGCCTCTGAGGTGTCGCGGCCGAAAAAGTTCGTTTGTAAAGGCTGTTTTACAAATCTTCCTGAAAACAAGCGCTTGCCGGATGTCTTGCGCAGGAAAAGGAGTGCATGCCGCCAGGGCTGCTGCGGTGCACGGGCAAAAATGGGCAAAAACCGAAGCCTGACTGATATAAAATAAGCAATCTCTAATATGTTATTGGCACGGCGAGCGATCGGCGGGCCGCTGTCTTCGGGATGGCTTCGATGAACGTCATGTGGGTCTTGGCCTGGGTTGGGTTGCCGTTGGTTTTGCTGTTGGCGTTGCGCTGGCTGGTGCATCGTTCGCTGGCGCCGGAGCGGGTGCCGAATCGCCAGCTTCCCGGTTTGCCCGGCTGGCGGAAGCTGCGCGTGCCGACCGAGCGCGGGCGCCTGCTGACGGCATGGTTCCTGCCGCAGGACGAGCCGTCGCCGGTATTGGTGGCGCTGCACGGCTGGGGCGGCAATGCCGATTCGCTGTTGCCGCTGGCGGCGCCCTTGCAGGCGGCGGGTTATGGCGTGGTGCTGTTCGATACGCGCTGCCATGGCGATAGCGACGACGACAATTTCGCTTCGCTGCCGCGCTTTGCCGAGGATCTGGCAGCGGTGATCGATGCGCTCAAGGCCGAGCCGAGCGTCGATCCGGCGCGGATTGCCGTGTTCGGGCATTCGGTCGGGGCCGGCGCGGCGCTGCTGGCGGCGGCACGCCGTCCCGACATTGCCGCGGTCGTTAGCCTGGCCGCCTTTGCCCATCCGGCCGAGATGATGCGCCGCTGGCTGCGGGCCAAGGGGGCGCCGTGGCAGTCGGTGGAGAAGTCGCTGCTGGCTTATGTGCAGCGGGTGATCGGCTTTCGCTTCGATGCCATTGCGCCGCTGACCAGCATGGCGCGCCTGACTTGTCCGGTGCTCCTGCTGCACGGCGCCAACGATGCGACGGTGCCGCTGACCGATGCCTACCGTCTGCAGGATGCGGGTGGGCGGCGGGATGTGCGCCTGCTGGTGCTCTCGGGCAGCCACGACGAATTCACCGAAATGGAGGCGCATCTCGGCGAGGTGCTGGCCTTTCTCGATAGTGTGCTGAGGCGCGTGCCTTCCAGCGTGCCGGCTTAAGCCGCGTTACCGCTCATGGATTGGCGCAGTCCAGCACCTTGTCGTCGCCGCGGCGGCCGCAGGGGGTTAAGACGCCGGGGCGCGGCCACGGCGTGCCGTCGTCGTCGATCTGGGCGGCCAGGGTTTCCCAGGCGAGCACGCCTTCCCGGTCGATTTGCAGGCGCAGCAGCCAGCCACGCTGGGCGTTGGCGTAGTCGAAGCCGTCGAAGACGAAGTTGCCGAGGCTATAGACGATGGGTTTGCCCTGGTAGATCTCGGTGCCTTGCGTGACGTGCGGGTGGCTGCCGACGACCAGGCTGGCGCCTGCGTCGATCATGCGACGGGCGAAGCTTTTCTGGCGTTCGTCCGGCTGCGTGTATTTTTCCCAGCCCCAGTGCATGAAGGGGATGACGTGGTCGGCGCCGGCGGCCCTGGCGGCGCGGATGTCGGCGATGACCTGTTCGTCCTCGCTCCAGGCGATGCCGGGCGTCTGTGGGCCGGCTTCGAAGCGGCGCGGCTTGTACTCGTTGTAGCCGAGCACGGCGATCTTCAGGCCCTTCTTGGCGATCCACAGCGGGCGATGGGCTTCGGCCAGGTCGCGGCCGCCGCCAAAGCGGGCGAT
>JAYRUZ010000044.1:0-11423 GCA_041918795.1 Azonexus sp.
CGAGCTCGGCTCAGTTGCACACCAGGGTGGTCACATAGTACGGCGGGCCAGGTGGTACGTAATGGCACTTCGGCACGCCGGACAAATAACCATTGCCATTACGCCCTTCGCCAATGGCAAAGCCCGGCAGCAAAGAACCTTCCGATGTTCCAGCCGGCGGCACAAAGCCATTGAAGCCCAGGCGCTCGATTGGCAGATCCATCCTGCGAACGATCGCACTTTCACCGGCAACGATCTGGCTGCAGCCCGCCTTGTTGCACACCTCGATGACCCCATCAGCGGTCCACAGAGCAATCGCATCATCATCGATGTAGATGACGCGATATTCGGTCCCCCGAATACCTATGGTCGCCACCGAAGTGGTCACGCGGTAGGCATCGCGATTGTCACGCCCGACCTGCCCGGTAATCGTACGCATGCCCCCCTTCAGTAGCGAGAAGAACCCACGCTCCTGAGACTGGGCGGTTGCCGGATAGGCGTATTCGTCGATGCGGAATTCAGACTTCGACTGCAGCGCAATGCGCCCGCCGTCGTCGAAGCGCAGTTGCGCCAGACCATCCGGCCCGGTACGCACCACGTCGCCATTGGCCAGCACATCCCCCTTGGCCAGTTTGCGTTCGCTGCCGGCAGCCGAGATGGCGGACACTGCGCCCGCGACAAACTCCACTTTACCGGCGGCGCCGGCCGCAGCAGGAAGCAGCAAGAGGATAAGCAAAGAGGCGATCAATCCAAGCTTCATCATCATCCCCTCAGAATTCGCGCCGCAAGGCCAAAGAAACGATATTGCGACGGTAGTCGTTCAACACGGCGTTCGACCCGTTGTGCATGACCGACAACTGCGGCGTCAATGTCCAGCCTTGGGCGAAGCCGTAAGCCACACCCAGCGTCGCGCCATATTGGCGATCCGTGCGGACCAACAGATAGGCCGGATCGGTCGCATCGTAATGACGACGCTCATAAGACAGGTTGCCGAACACGGTGGTGCTGTCGTTGAGGCTCACCCTGCCGCCCAGACGCACGCCCACGCCATCGAACCCCAGATAGTCGGCATCGTCCCGCTTCGGCTTCTCAGAAACACCATAAAGGCTGGCAAAAACCATCGCGCCATCCCGCCACAGATGGGCATAGGCCCCACCACCAACCCAACGTTGGGCATCGCGTATTTTCTGGTCGTCGTAACGCAAGTCGGAGTATTGGACGTAGGCACTCACCTGATTACGCGCATCGAGGTTGTATTGCCACTGCCCGGTCAGCCCCGCCGCCGAGCGGAAGTGATCATGATCGACGCTGACCGTTCCATATTGCCCCATCAAGGACACAACGTTCTTGCCACGGGTCCATACGGCACCAAGGTTGGCATCGACATTGCCGAGGTTGAAATCGCTTTCGCTGAAATTGACACGCTGCGCGCCGGACAGGCCGGCCAGCACAGCCAGACTGGAATTGATCGGCAAGCGGGTGCTGATACCGCCGCCCATTTGAGCAAAGCCATCCTCGCGCGCCCGACCTTCCCGCGACAGCAGGATGGGAGCCGGGCTCTGCCCAGGAATCACCAGACTATCGCGATGCGGGCCCAGGTTGACGTTGCTGTCGTAACCGGTCTGCATTTCCGCATAGGCATTGACGGTCGCTTTTTCGTTACCGTCCAGGCGCTTGAGCGCGGCCAGATAGCGATCAAAACTCTGCGACACGTCGCTGGGTATACCTTGCTGCTCGATGGTCGCCAGTTCCTTGCGCGCATTGTCGGCTTCACCGACCACCAGATAAGCTCTGGCGATCTCGGCACGCGCCTTGAAGTTGCCGGGATCGAGCGCCAATACGCGTTCCAATGCGAATATCGCTCGCGTGTTCTGCCCAACCCCCAAGGCAGCTCTGCCCAGCAACAAATCGTAGCCAACCTCTCCCGCTCGCTCGCCTTCCAGCGACTCGAGCAAAGCAAAGGCCCTGGCCGACTGACCAGAGGCTAGCAAACGCTCGGCTTCATCGGTCACACCGTCGGCACGCGCGTGCACGCCCAATGCCAAAAGAGCGACAAACAGTAGCGCACGATGCGCTTTCATCTTCCCCATCGACATCCCCCCGGTTTTTCGTAACTTTAACGCGGAATGGAGCTAGCGGGCAGACGCTGCCCCCCGCCCGGTTCAACTGACGGAGGCGGCGATGGTGACTTGCCTGCCGTCGCATCCTGGTATGGCGTCTGCAACTGGAGTTCCGGGACTACCGCAGGCGAGCCGGTGCGCGCCCCGCCATTCGAGAGAATCTGCGGGAATTCCTTGCGATCACGTACGCGCAAAGTCTCGCCTTTGGCGATAGTTGTACAGCCGGCATCACTGCACACCTCCACCGCTCCCTCGTAAACGCTGACAGTCAGCCCGTCCGCATCGAGTCGGGCGCCATATTCGGTACCCCGAATGCCGATCGTGGCAACAGAACTACCCAGGCGATATTGCTGCCGGTCACCCTTGCCCAACCAACCCGTCACGGTACGCAAGGCCCCCTTGACCAGCGTCATCACGACGCCGTCGCCCGGCGTCAGCTTATTGGCTGCCGCATAACGAAACTCATCGACACGGAAACGCGTTCCAGGCTGCAAGGACATGCTCGCCCCATCGAGGAAAGCCAACTGGATGCGACCGGCGCGCGTATCAATCGACTCGCCGGCATCGACCGTGGCCCCTTTCAAGGCAGGGCGCTCGATGCCAACGCCGTTGATGACGACCACCTCCGGGGTTGCGAAAACGATGCGGGCCGCGGTTTCCGCCCGCAGCAACAAAGGAGCGCATAGCATGCACAACAGCAACAACCGCCGCATGATCAGCATGACGCCCCTCCCCGAATTTTATCTCACACAGTCTACGTAATAGCGCCCATCCGAGCCTTTTACCAGCCCATGGATATCGGTCTCGAACCCGGGGAAGGCGGCATTGAATTCGCGGGCGAACTTCAGGTAGTTGCAGATCGTCGCATTGAAGCGCTCGCCAGGAATCAGCAGCGGGATGCCGGGCGGATAGGGAGTCAGCAAGACCGCAGTAACTCGCCCTTCCAGCGCATCGACCGCTACACGCTCGATTTCGCGGTGCGCCATCTTGGCGAAGGCGTCAGCCGGACGCATGGCCGGCACCATGTCGGAAAGATACATCTCCGTGGTCAGGCGGGCGACATCGTTTTCCTTGTACACACTGTGAATCTGTTTGCACAGATCGCGCAGGCCGACGCGTTCGTAGCGCGGGTTCTTCTGCACGAACTCGGGCAGCACCTTCCACAGCGGCTGGTTCTTGTCGTAGTCGTCCTTGAACTGCTGCAGCGCCGTCACCAGCGTGTTCCAGCGGCCCTTGGTAATGCCGATGGTGAACATGATGAAGAAGCTGTACAGGCCACACTTCTCGACGATGACGCCGTGCTCGGCCAGGTACTTGGTGACGATGGCCGCCGGGATGCCGCGCTCGGCGAATTCGCCGTCGACGTCCAAGCCCGGCGTGATGATGGTCGCCTTGATCGGGTCGAGCATGTTGAAGCCGTCGGCCAGTTGGCCGAAACCGTGCCAACGGTCACCCGGCTTCAGCATCCAGGCTTCGCGCTCTTCGATCCCCTCTTCGGAAAGGTCGTCCGGCCCCCACACCTTGAACCACCAGTCGGCGCCCCACTCCTCGTCCACCTTGCGCATGGCGCGGCGGAAATCGAGCGCTTCGGCGATCGACTCCTCAACCAGCGCCGTCCCCCCCGGCTCTTCCATCATCGCCGCCGCCACATCGCAGGAGGCGATGATCGAGTATTGCGGCGAGGTCGAGGTATGCATCAGGTAGGCCTCGTTGAAGATGTCGCGGTCAAGTTTCTGGTTCTCGGCATCCTGCACCAGAATTTGCGAGGCCTGGCTCAGACCGGCCAGGAGCTTGTGCGTCGATTGCGTCGCGAAGACCATGGATTCCTTGCAGCGCGGACGGTCAGCGCCGATGGCGTGGTAGTCGCCATAGAAGTCGTGGAAGGCCGCATGCGGCAGCCAGGCTTCGTCGAAGTGCAGGGTGTCGATCTTGCCGTCCAGTTCATCCTTGATATCCTCGACGTTGTAGAGCACGCCGTCGTAGGTCGACTGGGTGATCGTCAGCACGCGCGGCTTGGCCGTCTTGTCGGCGATGAACGGGTTGGCGGCAATCTTCTTCTGGATGCTTTCCCAGGCGAACTCGCGCTTCGGGATCGGACCGATGATGCCGAAGTTGTTGCGCGTCGGCATCAGGAAAACGGGAATCGCCCCGGTCATCATGATCGAGTGCAACACCGACTTGTGACAATTGCGGTCGACGACGACGATGTCGCCGGGCGCCACGGTCGAGTGCCAGACGATCTTGTTCGAGGTCGAGGTGCCGTTGGTGACGAAGTACAGGTGATCGGAATTGAAAATGCGCGCCGCGTTGCGCTCCGAAGCGGCGACCGGGCCGGTGTGATCGAGCAACTGGCCCAGTTCTTCAACCGCGTTGCAGACGTCGGCGCGCAGCATGTTTTCACCAAAGAACTGGTGGAACATCTGGCCGACCGGCGACTTCAGGAAGGCGACGCCGCCCGAGTGGCCGGGGCAGTGCCAGGAATAGGAGCCATCGGCAGCGTAATGCGTCAACGCCCGGAAGAACGGCGGCGGCAGCGAATCCAGGTAGGCGTTGGCCTCGCGCTTGATGTTGCGCGCGATGAATTCCGGCGTGTCCTCATGCATGTGAATGAAGCCATGGAGTTCGCGCAGGATGTCGTTCGGAATGTGGCGACTGGTCCGCGTTTCGCCGTGCAGGAAGATGGGGATTTCCGCGTTCTTGTGGCGAATTTCCTCGACGAAGGCCCGCAGTTCGGCCAGCGTCTCTTCCGGCTCCAGCGCCAACTCCTCATCATCGACCGACAGGATGAATACCGAGGCCCGGCTCTGCTGCTGCGCAAACGAGGTCAGGTCGCCATAGCTGGTCACCCCGAGAACTTCGAGTCCTTCCTTCTCGATAGCGTCGGCCAGGGCGCGAATGCCGAGGCCGGAGGCATTTTCCGAACGGAAGTCCTCGTCGATGATGATGACCGGAAAGTGAAAACGCATGACGGTTCCTTGAAAAGCGGCGACCCGCCGCAGCGGGTCACAGAATAAGACGGTTTCGTTTCAGCCTGACGTCAGATCTTGGGCAGGGTAACGCCTTCCTGCCCCTGGTATTTGCCGCCGCGATCCTTGTACGAGGTCTCGCAAATCTCGTCGGACTCGAAGAAGAGTACCTGCGCACAACCTTCGCCAGCGTAAATCTTGGCCGGCAGCGGCGTCGTATTTGAAAACTCGAGAGTGACGTGACCTTCCCACTCCGGCTCGAAAGGGGTCACGTTCACGATGATGCCGCAACGAGCATAGGTCGACTTGCCCAGGCAAACGGTCAACACCGAGCGCGGAATACGGAAATACTCCATGGTCCGGGCCAGCGCGAAGGAATTCGGCGGGATGATGCAAACGTCCGACTCGATCTCGACAAAGGATTTCGGATCGAAATTCTTCGGGTCGACCACGGTCGAGTTGATATTGGTGAATACCTTGAACTCACGGGCGCAGCGGATATCGTAGCCGTAGCTGGAGGTGCCGTAGGAGACGATCTTCTGGCCATTGACCTCGCGCACCAACTCCGGCGCAAAAGGTTCGATCATGCCGTGTTCCTGCGCCATGCGGCGTATCCACTTGTCTGATTTGATGGCCATTTTTCCCTGCTGCGGTGGACAAAAATAAAGGCGGGATTTTACCCGCCTTTGTCGCCCGTTTTGTGCAAATAATTAGGTGTTTTGCACAACGATGTTCGGGAATTTGGCGGTCATGTCCTTGGCCTTCTCCGCGATCTTGACCGCGACACGCCGCGCGATGCCACGGTAAATCTCGGCCGTGCGCGATTCAGGATCGCCGACCACGGTCGGCTTGCCACCATCGGCCATCATGCGAATCGCCATCTCCAGGGGCAGGCTGCCCAGGAATTCAACACCGTAATCCTCGCACATCTGCGTCCCACCGCCCTCACCAAAGATGTGCTCCTCATGGCCACACTTGGAGCAGATGTGGATGCTCATGTTCTCGACAATGCCGAGAATGGGAATATTCACCTTCTCGAACATCTTCAGGCCCTTGCGTGCATCGATCAACGCGATGTCCTGCGGCGTGGTGACAATCACCGCACCGGTCACCGGCACCTTCTGGGCCATCGACAACTGGATGTCACCGGTGCCCGGCGGCATGTCCACGACCAGGTAATCAATTTCGCCCCAGTTGGTCTGGCCGAGCATCTGGTCGAGCGCCTGAGCCACCATCGGGCCACGCCAGACCATCGGCGTCTCGACGTCGACCATGAAACCGATCGACATCGCCTTCAGGCCGTAAGCCTCCAGCGGCTCCATGCTCTGGCCATCCTTCGATTCCGGCTGCTGGCCGGCCAGCCCGAGCATCTGCGGCTGCGATGGGCCGTAGATGTCGGCATCGAGAATACCGACCCGGGCACCTTCCTGAGCCAGGGCCAGCGCCAGGTTAACCGCGGTTGTCGATTTGCCGACGCCGCCCTTGCCCGAAGCAACGGCGATGATGTTCTTGACGCCCGGCAGGAGCTTGACGCCCAGCTGCACCGAATGGGCAACGATCTTGCTGTAAACGTTGGCGGAAATATTGCCGACACCCGGCACCGCCTTCACCGCTGCAATCACCTGCTTGCGAATGGAATCAATCTGGCTTTTCGCGGGATAGCCCAGTTCGACGTCGAAAGCGACATCATCGCCATCCAGCTTGATGTTCTTGACGGCTTTGCCGGCCACGAAATCCTTGCCGGTATTGGGGTCCACCGCAGCAGCGAGCGCGGCCTTGATTTGCTGTTCTGAGAGACTCATGGAAACTCCGTGGGAACTGGACGACGGGAATACCCGACAAATTTTGTCCAGTATACAGCAATCCCGTCCATGCGCTAACCGGTGCGCACGGTATCCAGACGATAACCCTGACCATACACGGACGACAGCATCAGGCCGTTTTCACCGCCCAGCCCCAGCTTCTTGCGCAGACGACTGGCGTGCGTATCGACCGTACGCGAATCGACGTCGGTATCTCGGTCCCACACCTTGGACAGCAACTCCTCGCGCGGCAGGACCTTGCCGACATTGCGCAGAAAGACAATGGCCAGGTCGTATTCTCGCTGCGTCAGATCGACCTCGGCGCCAGCGACACGGATGCGACGGCCTTCGAGATCGGCCTCGATATTGCCGAAGCGCAGCAGGGTCGGCCGGGTCGCCTGGCGGCGGCGCAGCAGGGCCTGGATGCGCGCCATGAACTCCATGTAGCGCACCGGCTTCGGAATGTAGTCGTCCGCCCCCAGGCGCAGGATATCGGCCGCCGACTCTTCCTCGGTCCGTGCCGTACAGAAGACGACCGGCACTTCCCAGCCGCACACGGCCCGCACCTGTTGCAGAACGACGTCCCCACCGATGTCCGGCAGCGACCAGTCGATGATGAAGAAATCGAAGTTGCGCTCTTTCAACGCATCCAGGCAAGCCTGCCCCTCAGCAAAAATCTCGACGACATGCCCCTCGCTTTTCAGCAGAGCCTTCAGCACCTCGGCTTGCACCCGATTATCTTCAACAATGGCAAAATTCATACAACCCCCTATCGCTATGGGAAATTCTGCCGCCTTCTCCACACCCAAGCAATAAGTCATGGGTATATTTTTACCAAGTCAACACAATCGTTTACTTCAAGCAACAAACTGATGCACCGGTTTTTGACTGTCGAAGCGAAATTAGACGGACGGCCGCGGTAAAATCGCTTTTTTGCTTTCCGTCAGGCACGCCATGTCGCGCAAGATTCTCGTCACCTCCGCCCTGCCCTACGCCAACGGCGCCATCCACCTTGGCCACCTGGTCGAGTACATTCAGACCGACATCTGGGTCCGCTACCAGAAAATGACCGGCAACGAATGCTGGTATGTCTGCGCCGACGACACCCATGGCACCCCGATCATGCTGCGTGCCGAGAAGGAAGGCATCACGCCGGAGCAGCTGATCGAGCGCGTGCACGGCGAGCACTTCCGGGATTTTTCCGGTTTCCTGGTCGGTTTCGACAACTACTACAGCACCCACTCGACCGAAACTCGCGAGTGCGCCAACACCATCTACGCTCGTCTGCGCGAAGCCGGGCTGATCGAGGTGCGCACCATCGAGCAGTACTACGACCCGGTCAAACAGCTTTTCCTGCCCGACCGCTTCATCAAGGGCGAATGCCCGAAGTGCTGCGCCAAGGACCAGTATGGCGATAACTGCGAATCCTGCGGTGCCGCCTATGCGCCGACCGACCTGAAAAACCCGTACTCGGCCATCTCCGGCGCCAAGCCGGAACTGCGCAACTCCGAGCACTATTTCTTCAAGCTCTCCGATCCGCGCTGCGAAGCCTTCCTGCGCCAGTACACCAGCAAGGACAACGGCGCGCTGCAAGCCGAAGCCGCCAACAAGATGCAGGAATGGCTCGGCGCCCCGGGTGACAACAAGCTGACCGACTGGGACATTTCCCGCGACGCGCCCTACTTCGGTTTCGAGATCCCCGACGCACCGGGCAAGTATTTCTACGTCTGGCTCGACGCCCCGATCGGTTACATGGGCTCTTTCAAGAATCTGTGCGCCAAGCAGGGCCTCGATTTCGACGAATACTTCAAGCCCGACAGCCAGACCGAGCTCTACCATTTCATCGGCAAGGACATCCTCTATTTCCACGCCCTGTTCTGGCCGGCCGAGTTGCAGCACGCCGGCTTCCGCACCCCGACCAAGATATTCGCGCACGGTTTCCTGACGGTCGACGGCGCCAAGATGTCCAAGTCGCGCGGCACCTTCATCACCGCCCAGAGCTATCTCGACACCGGGCTGAACCCGGAGTGGCTGCGCTACTACTACGCCGCCAAACTGTCGGCGACCATGGAAGACATCGACCTCAACCTCGAAGACTTCACGGCCCGGGTCAATTCCGACCTGGTCGGCAAGTACGTCAATATCGCCAGTCGCTCCGCCGGCTTCATCGCCAAGCGCTTCAACGGCCAACTCGCTCCGGCGGCCGCCGATCTGCCGGCCATCCGCACCATTCAGGAAGCCGGCCCGCGCATCGCCGAGCTCTACGAAGCTCGCGAATTCGGCAAGGCCATCCGCGAAATCATGGCCCTGACCGACGCCGCCAACCAGTACGTCGACAGCGTCAAGCCCTGGGAATTGGCCAAGCAGGAAGGCAAGGACGTCGAACTGCACGCCGCGTGCAGCAATGCGCTCAACCTCTTCCGCCTGCTCACCGTGCTGCTCAAGCCGATCCTGCCGCAGGTCGCCGACAAGGTCGAGAAGTTCCTCAATATCGCGCCGCTCGCCTGGGACGATCTGCAGGCCCTGCTGGCCGCTGGTCACGCCATCAATGCCTACGAGCACCTGATGACCCGCGTCGATCCGAAACAGATCGAAAAGCTGGTCGAGGCCAACAAGGAATCGCTCGCTCCCGCTGCCGAAGCCGCCTCGCAGCAGCGCCATGCCCAGCACCAGCAGAACGAAGTGAAGACGGAAAGCCCCTGGGAGCCGTTCTGCAGCATCGACGATTTCATGAAGGTCGATCTGCGCATCGCCCGCATCGCCAATGCCGAGCATGTCGAAGGCGCCGACAAGCTGGTGCGACTGACGCTGGATATCGGCAATAACGAAACGCGCAACGTCTTTGCCGGCATCAAGGCGGCCTACGACCCGGCACAACTGATCGGTCGTCTGACCATCATGGTCGCCAACCTGGCCCCGCGCAAGATGAAATTCGGGCTATCCGAAGGCATGGTGCTCGCCGCCTCCGACACCGAAGGCAAGACACCGGGCATCTTCCTGCTCTCGCCGGACAGCGGTGCGCAACCGGGCATGCGCGTCAAGTAAATTCACCATGGAAAAACGGCTTGCATGGCAAGCCTTTTTCCATGTTGCTACGCAGCAAAAAACGACGCAAAGCTAAAGTTTTACTTTAACTTTAGCGACCAAGATTAGCCGGGCCCGTAGTCTTTTAAAACTATCCACAGAAACTGTGGATAACTCTGTGAATGAAAGCTGGGCGGCGATGCTAAGTCACCGTCGCACAAGGGTTTTCCTTACATTGCCCGCAACTTGAGCTAGCTTGTAACCTACTGATTTATTTATTCTTTTTCGTTCAAGACACAATCTAACAAAAGCAACATGGTTTTCTGCAACACATCACTTCGACTAGACAAAACACTGTGCACAAGTCAAGGCTTGACAGAGATTTTTTTCAATCGAATTGAATATCGAATTTAATCTGCGCCAAACAGCCACCCTCCCATAACCGATCGCCGACATGCTCTCTCAACGCCCGCCTCGCCCCCGCCTCACGCTGCGTATTGCGGCATTCGCCCTGGCCGATGTGTTCGGCTTGTCCTGTGTCGGCATTGGGGCTAGCTGGTTCGCCCAGGGCAAGGGCGCGGTTTTTGCCAATTTCCCGACGTCCACCGCAGAAGCCGTGGCCTGCGCGGCCGGCGGCACCGCAATCATGTTCTGGGCCGCCGCCCGCATCCTCGGCGAAATTGCCAAGCAGGCCCCGGAGCTGCAGGCAAAATACGATAGCTACCTGGGCGCCCGCGCCAGCGAAATCGGCGACACTCGGCCGCCGAAAGACTAGCCCTCGGGCTTAATCGCCCTTGACGCCGGCTTTCAGCCAGTCTGGCAACTCCCGACTGCCGGCGTTATCGATGATGTACTGACGGATCATCCGGCGCACCACCTGCGACGGCGTCAGGTCGTGTTCGGCACAGATTTCCTCGAACAGTTTTTTCTTGCGTGGATCGATCAGCAGTGTCAGGCGCGCAGTACGAGCTTCCATAAGTTCTCCAGGCATTATTCATAATTATTTTGATCGAAAAATATTAACATGTGATTAACATTGACGGTTAATCATGTGCTCATATAATGCACCGCTTACCCTGCCGAGCGCGTGTCATGAAAATCGCCTTCCGCCCCAAGCTGTTGGACTGCCTTCCGGGCTACGACCGAGCCCAGTTCGGCAAGGACCTGGCCGCGGGCATCACCGTCGGCGTCCTTGCGCTACCACTGGCCATGGCCTTCGCCATCGCCTCCGGCTGCTCGCCCACTGCCGGCATCTGGACCGCCATCGTCGCCGGCCTGCTCACGGCAGCGCTCGGCGGCTCCCGCGTGCAGATCGGCGGACCGACCGGCGCCTTCATCCCCATCGTCTATGGCATCGTCGCCGCCCACGGTTTCGCCAACCTGATGGGCGCCACCATCCTGGCCGGGGTCATGCTCCTGGCCATGGGTATTGCGCGCATGGGGCAACTGATCCGCTTCATTCCGGTCACCGTCGTCATCGGCTTTACCAACGGCATTGCGGTAGTCATCTTCCTCGCCCAGATCAAGGATTT
>JAYRUZ010000045.1:0-11379 GCA_041918795.1 Azonexus sp.
GCATCCTGGCCAGCGACGCCGCCGCCCAGGTCATCGTGCCGGCCGCCACGCTGGCGACGCGGCTCGGTGAAATCCGCTCGCGCTACCAGAACGGCGACGACATGGCGCACGACCTGGAGCGCATCGGACTGAACGAAGCCGAGCTGGAAAAGGCCGTCGAACGCGACCTGCGGGTCGAAGCGGTGCTGGAAAAAGTGGCGGCAGCGGTACCGGCCGTCAGCGCCGTCGATGCCGAGATCTACTACCGCCTGCACCCCGACGCCTTCGACCGCCCGGAAGCCCGCCGCCTGCGCCACATCCTGATCACCTTCAACAATGCCGGCGAAAAGGCGAAGGCGCAGAATACGCTCGAAATGCTGCGGTGCACGGTCAAAAATGGCGAAAAATTCGGTGAAGCCGCCCTGCGCCATTCACAATGCCCGACCGCCATGGAGGGTGGCCAGCTGGGCATCGTCAAGCGCAATCAGCTCTATGCCGAACTGGAGCCCGCCGCCTTCGGCCTGCAGGAAGGAGAGATCAGCCCGGTACTCGAATCGCCGATCGGGTTGCATATCGTCTATTGCGATCAAATCCTGCCGGACGGCATATTGCCCTTCAGCGAAGTCTGCGAACGCATCATCGAGCGCCTGAGCGACAAGCGCCGCCGCGACGCCCAGCGCGACTGGATCAAACAACTACCCGCCAAGGGTTGATTCCGGTCGGCCGCCGAAAAACAAAAAGCCGGGCAAGCCCGGCTTTTCTGCTTTATCTGGCGCCAGAGCGGCGGCCGGATCTTATTTGCCTTCCGGATCGTTCGGATTGAGCTGGAAGCCGGTGAACATGTTGCGGGTCTGGCTCTGTAACTGGTCCTGCATGGACTGGAACATTTTCTTCGACTGGTCCATGTAAGCCGTCATCATGCTCTGCATGGCGGGCTGCTGGAAATTCAGGAACTGGTTCCAGAAATCGGCCTGGACGCTGGCGTTGTCGCCGCCGTACATGGTGCGCGACTGTTCCTGCAGCTTCTGCTGGAAATCGACGAAGGTCTTCATGTTGTTTTCCAGGTACTTGCCGAGCATACCCTGCGTCGCGCTACCGTAGAAACGGACGAAACCGGAGAGCAGTTCGCTGGAGAACATCGGCATGCCGCCGGTTTCCTCTTCCAGAATGATCTGGAGCAGGATGCTGCGGGTCAGATCCTCACCAGACTTGGCATCGACCACCTTGAAGGCCTCGTACTTCAACACCAGATCCTTCACATCCCCCAGCGTGATGTATGCACTCGTCTTGGTATCGTAAAGACGGCGGTTGGGGTATTTCTTGATCAGGCGTACCGATTCCGACATGCGACGATCCTCAAGTGAAGTCTGTGTGCAGCGCAACATTATAGCGAAAAAGTTGCACACATTAGCGACAGTTTGGCTGCTGCAATGCAGAAAATCAGTGAAATTTCATGGACTTTTCGCGCGGCCGCCCCGCGACCCGGGCAAGGCCTATTCAATGCGATCCCCATCCTCGGAACTATCCGCCGCATCCAGCGGCGCGTCGCCCACCTCCGGCCGACGGCATAGTCGAGCGATGCGCGACGACAAGTATTCCACCGCGGCCAGCACACCGCTCTCGCGATCTTCGACCAGATCGGCCCAGGCATCATTCACCGCCAGGGTCAGACTGTCGCGGACTTCCTGCTCCTGCGCTTCGCGCCCCATCTCGTGCAGCAGGACGCCCAAGCCGACCGCACCGATTGAAATGGCCGTTCCGGCCACCCCGCCGACCAGGGTCGATACGGCGCTACTGCCACTGCTGATCGCCAGTTGCCCGACCAGCTTCTCACTGACACGCTGCGCCACCGGCGTCAGGTGCCGGCGCGAATCCCTGTCCGACAAACGCCGTGCCTTCTGCTGCAAATGCTCGTTCAAGGCAAGAAAGGCGGGCAGACGATCGACACCGTCGCGTGCGAGCAATTCGGACAACGCCGCATCGCGGCTGGGCGGTGGCCCGAGCTTGATGACCGGCAGCGTTTGCAGGTGCATGGAGAACTGCCGCTCGGACAGCCGGTAGCTGGCCGGCAAGTCGGCAAGCTGCTCACGCAGGCGCTCAACATAAATCTTGCCGGCGTGACTGCGCACCGTATCGAAATCGATCTGCCCGGCCACCGGCTGCAAAACCCTGTCCCGGTATTCGTCCTGCAGATAGGCGACCAGTTTTTTCTCCGGCCCGCCTGTTTCCTCGCCCGAGGTCAGCCGATACCAGGCGGACTTCACGCTCAGCCAGCGCTGCGTCCAATAACCGGAATACCAGGGAATGAATTCCTTCTCGGTCCGGTGGGCGACCAGCAGTTTCCAGCGCTCCATTTCGCCACGGGCGAAGCTCTCGGCCGGCCCTTCGGCCGCCTTTGCCCGCTCGGCAATGGCGCAGTCGACCGCCTGCCAGATACTTTCCGGAACGGGCTGCTCGACCTCTACCGTGTGCGGCCGACGCGGGGTCGAACAGCCGCTGACCAGCACCGTGCCGGCGATGAGCAGGCAACACCCGGTCCTCCGCCACCAGCCTGTCACCGCGTGCCCAGCCCGCACCCTTCGCCCTCGTCGCATATTCCCGTTATCAGAAAAAAAGCCCGGCAATCGCCGGGCTTTCGTCTGCTATCTGTACCCAGGGGCCAGATTACTGGTAGTACAGGCCGCCGTTGATGTTGATCGTGGCGCCGGTGGTGAAGCCGGACAGTTCGTTCGACAGGTAGGCGCAGGCGAAGCCGATTTCTTCCGGCTTGGCCAGACGCTTCATCGGCACGGAGTCGACGATGGTCTGCAGCACTTCCGGCTTGATCGCCATGACCATCTTGGTCGCGACGTAGCCCGGGGCGATGGCATTCACGGTCACGCCCTTGGCAGCCAGTTCGGCGGCCAGAGCCTTGGTGAAGCCGATCACGCCAGCCTTGGCAGCGGAGTAATTGGTCTGGCCAGCCTGGCCCTTGACGCCGTTAACCGACGAAATGTTGACGATACGACCCCAGCCGCGCTCGGCCATCTTGGCGGAGACTTGCTTGGTCATGTTGAACAGGGAGGTCAGGTTGGTGGCGATAACGGCATCCCAGCCATCCTTTTCCATCTTGGCGAACATGCGGTCGCGGGTGATGCCGGCATTGTTGATCAGGATATCGACCTGACCGCAGGCGGCTTCAGCTTCGGCAACCATCTTCTGGCAGTCTTCGAGCACGGAAACGTCACCGGCAACGCAGACGAAATCGCTGAACCCGGCAGCAGCCTGTTCCTTCAGCCACTCGTCCTTGTTGTCGAATTGCGGGTGGTAGGCGGCAACCACCTTGTGACCGGCCTTGGCCAGTTGTTGGCAGATGGCAGTACCCAGGCCGCCCATGGCACCGGTAACGAGAGCAACGCGTTGCGTCATTGTGTTTCCTTCCTTGTTGATGAAATGTGTTGGTTGAGAAAACGGCGGTCAGAACATGTGCTGACCGCCGTTGATGGAAATATTGGCCCCGGTCACGAATGCCGCTTCATCCGAAGCGAGATAGGCGACGAGGCCGGCGATTTCTTCCGGCTTGCCCAGGCGACCCACCGGAATGTGCGGCAGTATCTTCGAATCCAGCACATCCTGCGGGATAGCCGTGACCATCTTGGTACCGATGTAGCCCGGCGAAATGGTATTCACCGTCACGCCCTGCTTGGCGACTTCCAGCGCCAGCGCCTTGGTGAAACCGTGCATGCCCGCCTTGGCCGCCGAGTAGTTGGTCTGGCCGAAGGCGCCCTTCTGCCCGTTGACCGACGACACGTTGACGACACGTCCCCACTTGCGCTCGACCATGCCGTCCATAACCTGCTTGGTCATGTTGAAGACGGAATCGAGGTTGGTGTTCATCACCGCATCCCAATCGGCCTTGGTCATCTTCTTGAAAGTCATGTCGCGGGTGATACCGGCGTTGTTGACCAGTACATCGACCGGCCCGACCTCCTTGGCCACCGTCTCGACACAGGCCTTGGCCGAGTCGAAATCGGTCACATCGCACGGGTAGGCCTTGAAGCCGTAGCCCATGTTATTCATGTTCTTCAGCCACTCTTCCGCCTTGCCATTGCCCGGCGAATAGGTGGTTACCACCTTGTAGCCCAGCGCCGCCATCTTGATGCAGATAGCCTCGCCCAAGCCCCCCATACCCCCAGTAATCAGTGCTACTCGCGACATCTTAGTCTCCTTGGGAAAGTTAGACCGCGCGTTCCTTGACGTAACGACCGGGTGCCGGTTCGATCGGCTTGTATTTGGTATTCCCCGGTTTGCGCGGTGCTCGCTGTTCTCCCGCAAAAGACTTGCTCCAGGCTGCCCAGTCGTTCCACCAGCTGCCCGGCTTTTCCTCGGAGGCAGCCAACCAGCCGTCCGCATCCGCCTTGATATCTTCATTGACCCAATAACTGCGCTTGTTCTTGCGGGCCGAGTTGATCACCCCGGCGATATGGCCGGAGGCGCCCAGCACGAAACGCAGCTTGCCGCCCAGCAGGCGGGTGCTCAGGTAGGCCGACTGCCACGGCACGATGTGGTCCTCGCGCGTCGCCAGCAGGTAGACCGGCATGTCGAGCTGGCCCAGATCGACCTTCTCGCCGCACATGCTCAGCTTGCCCGGCACGCGCAAGCTGTTTTCCAGATACATGTTGCGCATGTACCAGCAGGCGAACTTGCCCGGCAAATTGGTCGAATCGGAATTCCAGTACAACAGGTCGAAAGCCTGCGGCTTCTGGCCCTTCAGGTAGTTGTTCTGGACGTAGTTCCAGACCAGATCGTTGGCGCGCAGGAATGAGAAGGTATTCTGCAGGTCGCGCGCCGGCAGCAGGCCGCCCTGGCCGATGGTCGCTTCACGCGCGGCGACACCCTGTTCGTCGATGAACAGGCCGATCTCACCAGTATCGGAGAAATCAAGCAGCGTCGTCAGCAGGGTCAGCGAGGCCACCGGGCTCTCGCCGCGCGCCTTCAGCACGGCCAGCGCCGAGGTCAGGATCGTGCCGCCGACACAGAAGCCGAGCGCATTGACCTGCTTGACCTTGGTGATCTCTTGCATCACTCGCAGGGCGGCAATCGGACCCTGTTCGAGGTAATCGTCCCACCCCAGTTCGCCCTGTTCTTCCTTGGGATTGCGCCAAGACACCAGGAACACCGTATGCCCCTGCTCGACCATGAAGCGGATCAGGGAATTGTCCGGCTGCAGGTCCATGATGTAGAACTTGTTGATGCAGGGCGGCACGACCAGCATCGGGCGCGTACCCACCTTGGCCGTCAGCGGTGCGTACTGGATCAACTGCATCACTTCGTTTTCATAGACCACGGCACCTTCGGTCGTGGCGATATTGCGCCCGACTTCGAAGACCGACTCGTCAGTCATCGAGATGCGGCCCTTCTCGAAATCCTTGATCAGGTTGTTGATACCGTCGGTGATGCTCTGCCCCTTGGTTTCCAGGGCCAACTTGATGAATTCCGGGTTGGTCGCGGCAAAATTGGTCGGCGCCATGGCATCGGAAATCTGCCGCACGAGAAAACGCATGCGCTCACGTGCCTTGTCGTCCTGCGATGGCAGCAACTCGACCATTTGCTTCAGGTATTGCGTATTGAGCAGGTAGGCCTGATGCAGGTAGTCGAACATCGGACTCTTCTGCCATTCCGGCGAATTGAAGCGGCGGTCGCCCGGTTCCGGAGCCACCTTGAAGGATTCCGGCTTGCCCTGGTGCTTGCCGAGTACCGATTGCCAGAGCGACATCTGCTGGTCGGCAAATTGTTTTTGCAAGGCGGTCACGGCCTGGGGATCGGACGCCGGCGGAACATTGGCATCGGCCTTGCCGAGGTATTCCATGAATTGCTGAGCCATATTCTGACCAGCCTGCATGAACTGCATGGCCGAGCCCAGGAATGCGTCGTTATTGTTCGATCCTTGCGCCATGGGAATATCTTCTCGCTAGCCTTGGGGTATGAGCTTTTGGATTCTGCATACCGCCCCCGAGGCTGTCAATGCATTTGCATGCATAATTACCCGCTCAATTGAGGCTCATCATGTACATTGTTGCAACCAGCCGGAAGTTTGAAACAAACTTGCAACTATCAAAAATGATACACGCTATCCACGGATTTTGATGCCTGTGGTGCAAGCTCTGGAAAAATGCATTTATCGCTGATCATTGTTATCGGGTGGCTCTACGTCACCTTGCTGGTGGCTGCCAACGAGCCGACCGTCATTGCCGGGATTCTTTCCTTCGCTTTCTACGGAGCGCTTCCCTGCGGCCTGATCCTGTATTTCGCCGGCTCGAAGGTGCGCCGGGAACGCCATCGCTTCAAGGAAATGCAGGAGATGAAGAAAGCTTCCGAAGAAGAAACCTAGCGCCTATCCAGCTGTGTGATGCTCAGACAGCCTGCCGGCTGGCGATTCTCAGGGGCGCACCCAAGCGCCTCCTGGCAGACGCAATTACTCACCGACCAGCGTCTGGACGATGGCGATAGAGGCAACGCCGAGACCGATCAGCAGCACCTGCTGAAGCGTCGCCTTGAGTTCCGTCCGCTTGTGCAAGCCGGGAATCAGGTCGGCCACAGCGACATAGATCATGCTCGCTGCCGCCAGGCCGAGCAGCGACGGAATCCACTCGGTGAGTTCGGACAACGCATAGTAAGCGAGCAGCGAACCGACCACGGTGGCCAGGCTGGAAAGCAGGTTGAAGGCCAGCGCCTTCGCCCGTGAATAGCCCGAATGCAGCAGGATCAGGTAGTCACCGACTTCCTGTGGGATTTCGTGGGCAATGATGGCCAGCGCGGTAACGATGCCCAATTCGGTATTTTCAAGAAAGGCCGCGGCGATCAGGATGCCGTCCACGAAATTGTGGAAGGTGTCGCCGACCAGGATCAACATGCCCGAACGACCGTGATCGTGGCCCGGTGCGTGCGGCTCGTGCGCCTCGCAATGGTCGTGGTGGCAGTGCCGCCAGAGGACCAGTTTCTCGAGCACGAAGAAAGCCAGGATGCCGAACAGCACGGTGCTGGCCATGCGCTGCGGCTCGCCATGCTCCAGCGCATGCGGCAGGATTTCCAGGAAGGCCGCACCGAGCAGGGCGCCGATTGCATACGAGATCAGCATGCTGACCCGATGCGCGCCCAGAGCGACACTCAGGGCGGCGGCCGCAACGACGCTGAGGGCGCCGCCGGCAAGTGCTACGGTCATGATCCAGGAAAGTGTGCTCACACGCTTCTGCGGCTTGGAGAAAGGCGCGGATTATACGCCCTCATCTCCGGGAAAGCTCAGTCGCCGCTCTGCGCCCCGGCTTCGCTCAGCAACCAGTCACGAAAAGCCGCTACCGATGGCCGCGCCGCGATGGTCTTGCGGACGACCAGATAATAGGCGTAAGGCGACGGAACGGACTGCTCGAACGGCACGATCAGGCGCCCGGCGGTGATATCGGCTTCGACCAGCGGACGCAGCGACAGGGCGACACCTTGCCCATCCAGCGCCGCTTCGATGGCCAGCAGCGAATTGGAAAAGCGCGGTCCGCGCTCGGCATCGACTCCGCTCACCTTGACGCTGGCCAGCCATTCGCGCCAGCCGGGCTGGCGTTCCTCATCGTTAACCGTCTCATCGTGGATCAATACGTGCTGGCGCAGATCGGCCGGCGTTGCCAGCGGCTTCGCCGCTGTCGGCAGGCGCGGACTGCACACTGGCCCCCAGGCCGGGGTCATGATGCGGTCGACCTGGAAACCCGGATAGTTGCCGGTACCGAAACGAATGGCCACCAGGCTGTCCGAGGCCCGCAGGTCGGGGATGGCATCCTCGACCGAACGCGCCTCGCCCCGGCGATCGACGGCACCGGCGCTGCTCGACAGGCGCAGGTCGATGTCGGGACAGGCCGCCGAAAAGCGGGCCAGGCGCGGTACCAGCCAACGCGCCGCGAAAGACGGCGGCGCCGCCACGTTGAGCACGCCCTCACCGGTCAGCCGCACCTGATCGATTGCCGCCGCAAAGCATTCGAAGCCTTCGCGGATTTTCGGCAGCATGGCCTTGCCCTGGGGCGTAATTTCGAGGGCACGGGTCAGGCGATGAAACAGGCTGAGGCCGAGATAACTCTCCAGCAGCTTGATCTGCTGGCTGACGGCAGCCGGCGTCACGTGCAATTCCTCGGCAGCCTTCTTGAAGCTGAGATGCCGGGCAGCGGCTTCGAAGGCCCGCATGCTGGCCAATGGCGGTAAACGATAGGTCACGAGACGATTAAGTTTTTCTAAACCATCACATCATAAAGAGTCGTTTGTCTGACCACAAGTCACGGATTAACTTGAAAAAACCGCGACCGAGCCATGTGTCGCGATGACCATCCCCCGAAAGGAAAGACAGCAAATGAAGAAAACCTGGATCGTTCTGCCCCTGATCGCCATCGCCCTCGCCGCCTGCGGCAAGAAGGACGAAGCTGCTGCCGCCGCCCTGCCGGCACCGGCCGTCGCTCCTTCGCTGACGCCCGCCCCGAGCGATGCACCGGCAGCACCGGCTGCCGACAAGCCAGCAGAAGCCGCTCCCGCCCCGACCCCGGCAAACGATATCACCGCGAAATAAAAACTCATCGACGACGAACGATTAAGTTTTTCTTAACCGTTAAACAATAATTTATCGTTCGTCGGCACGTGACCGTTTGGTTACAGTGCGCCCTGCTTCCTCTAGATGCAAATTGTGTTGAGTTGTGTTTTGAGCCCGCCTCGTGCGGGCTCTTTTTCTGAGGAAAAGGTCATGCAGGGTGGACCCAGAACGCTTTCCGCTCGTTCCCCCGACCCCGGATGCTCCCGCTTCCACCCTGCTCCCCACTCCTGCGGTGCACGACGCTAAAACGGCATTTTTCGGGAAGCCCCACTCAACCTGAACCGAGGAGTTTCCCGACCATGGATGGTGCTTCCCGCATCCTCAACGCACAACTGCGCGGCAAAATCATGTCGGCCACCGAGGCCGCCAACCTTATTCCCTCCGGCGTCAACGTCGGCATGAGCGGCTTCACCGGCGCCGGCTACCCTAAGGAAGTCCCGAGTGCGCTGGCCAAGCGCATCATGGATGCCAACCTGCACGGCAAGAAATTCAAGATCGGCGTGTGGACCGGCGCCTCGACCGCGCCCGAACTCGACGGCGCGCTGGCCATGGTGGACGGCATCGAAATGCGCCTGCCGTATCAATCCGACCCGACCTGCCGCAAGCGGATCAATGCCGGCGAAATGGAATACATCGACGTGCACCTGTCGCACGTCGCCCAGTTCGTCTGGGGCGGTTTCCTCGGCAAGCTGGATGTCGCCGTGGTCGAAGTGGCCGGCATTCTGGAAGACGGCCGCCTGATCCCGTCGTCTTCGGTTGGCAACAACAAGACCTGGCTGGACCAGGCCGACAAGATCATCCTCGAGGTCAATAGCTGGCAGAACCCGCACCTCGAAGGGATGCACGACATTTACTACGGCACCGCGCTGCCGCCGCATCGCAAGCCGATCCCGATCTGCAAGACGGACGACCGCATCGGCGAAGCGTATTTCAAGATCGACCCGAACAAGGTCATCGCCGTCGTCGAAACCAACAAGGCCGACCGCAACTCGCCCTTCACGCCGCCCGACGCCAATTCGAAACTGATCGCCGGCCACATCCTCGACTTCCTGCAACACGAAGTGAAGATGGGCCGCCTGCCGGCCAACCTGCTGCCGCTGCAATCCGGCGTCGGCAACGTGGCGAATGCCGTGATGGCCGGCCTGCAGGATGGTCCCTTCGAGAACCTGACGGCCTACACCGAGGTGTTGCAGGACGGCATGCTCGACCTGATCAAGTCCGGCAAGCTGACCTGCGCCTCGGCCACCTCCTTCTCGCTGTCACCGAGCGCACTGACCGAGCTGAACGCCGACCTGCCGCGCTTCAAGGATTCGATCATCCTGCGTCCGCAGGAAATCTCGAACCACCCGGAAGTCATCCGCCGTCTCGGCGTCATCGCCATGAACGGCCTGATCGAGGCCGACATCTACGGCAACGTCAATTCGACCCACATCATGGGCACGGCGATCATGAACGGCATCGGCGGCTCCGGCGACTTCGCCCGCAACGCCTTCATCTCGATCTTCATGACCCCCTCCAGCGCCAAGGGCGGCAGCATTTCCTGCATCGTGCCGATGGTCTCGCACGTCGACCACACCGAACACGACGTCCAGATCATCGTCACCGAGCAAGGCCTGGCCGACCTGCGTGGCTTGGCGCCCAAGCAACGGGCCAAGGTGGTCATCGAGAAATGCGCCCACCCGAACTTCCGCCCGGCACTGCGCGAATACTTCGAGCGCTCCCTGCGCTACTCGCCGGGCAAGCACACGCCGCACCTGCTTGACGAGGCCTACACCTTCCTGCCCAACTGGGTGGCCAACCGTGCCGCTCAGGCGGCCTGGCGCGATGACGCCACGGTGCAGGCCGACGCCTGGGCGAAGTAAGACAAAGGCCGCGACAGCGGCCTTTTTTCATTGCTGCGGTGCACTGCCCAATAAGCGCGAAAACCCTTCCAGCGGCAATGGCCGGCTGAAGAAATATCCCTGATAGACGTAGCACCCTGAATCGGCCAGGAAAGCCCGCTGCTCCTCGGTCTCGACCCCTTCGGCGATGACGTTGAGGCCCAGGCTGTGCCCGAGGGCGACGACCGTCCGGGCAATCGCCGCATCGTTGCTATCCGACAGCACGTCGCGCACGAAACTCTGGTCGATCTTCAACTGGTCGAGCGGCAGGCGCTTCAGGTAAGACAAGGAGGAATAGCCGGTACCGAAATCGTCGAGCGAGAAGCCGACGCCATACGCCTTCAAGGCATGCATCTTGGCGATGATTTCCTCGGTATTGCGCAGCAGCATGCTTTCGGTCAGTTCGAGCTTCAATTGCCGGGCCGGCGCACCGGTCGCTTCGAGCACGGCCAACACCTCCTCGACCAGGTTGGGCGAACTGAACTGGCGGGCACTGACATTGACCGCCAGGCTCAGGTGGGCCATGGCCGGATCGTGAGCCCAGGCGGCCAACTGCGCGCAGGCAGTGCGCAAGACCCAGTGACCGAGCGGCAGGATCAGGCCGGACTCTTCGGCCAGCGGAATGAACACGCCAGGCGAGATCATTCCGCGCTCCGGATGCGGCCAGCGCACCAAGGCCTCGGCGCCGACGATCCGCCCCGAAGCGTCGACCTGTGGTTGGTAGTGCAACTGGAATTGCTCCTCCACCACCGAGCGGCGCAAGTCATCCTCCAATGCGGCCCGCGCCTCGAAGGCCGACTGCATTTCCGGATCGAAGAAGCGCAGCGTATTCCGCCCCATGGCCTTGGCCTGATACATCGCCGTATCCGCCCGCTTCAACAGCTCGTCGGCGCTCTGGCTCAAGCCGCTGAACAGCACGAT
>JAYRUZ010000046.1:0-11375 GCA_041918795.1 Azonexus sp.
GACGCATTGTCGTCACCCCTACAAAGCGTAGGGGAATTGTCGGATGTCGCCAGCCGCTCCATGCCTGGCTCATTTTCCATTTTCATTGAAAATCAATGCCTTATTGTCTGCCAGTCGACCTGGCACGGTCCGTGCAGAAGGTGAGTTGCGACTCTCACTGATTCTTCGCAAATCGACTGACAGACTAAGGAGATTACACCATGGCTAAACTGCGTCAATGCGCTATCTACGGAAAGGGCGGTATCGGCAAGTCCACCACCACCCAGAACCTTGTTGCTGCCCTCGCCGAGGCTGGCAAGAAGGTCATGATCGTGGGTTGCGACCCGAAAGCTGACTCCACCCGCCTGATCCTGCATAGCAAGGCTCAGACCACCGTGATGCACCTGGCTGCCGAAGCCGGTTCCGTTGAAGACCTCGAACTCGAGGACGTTCTCTCCGTCGGTTACGGCGGCGTCAAGTGCGTCGAGTCCGGCGGTCCGGAACCCGGTGTCGGCTGTGCCGGCCGCGGCGTCATCACCGCCATCAACTTCCTGGAAGAAGAAGGCGCCTATGACGAAGACCTCGACTTCGTGTTCTACGACGTGCTCGGCGACGTGGTCTGCGGTGGCTTCGCCATGCCGATCCGCGAAAACAAGGCCCAGGAAATCTACATCGTCTGTTCTGGCGAAATGATGGCCATGTACGCTGCCAACAACATCTCCAAGGGTATCGTGAAGTACGCGAACTCCGGCGGTGTCCGCCTGGCCGGCCTGATCTGCAACTCCCGCAACACCGACCGTGAAGACGAACTGATCATGGCCCTGGCTGCTCGCCTCGGCACCACCATGATCCACTTCGTACCGCGCGACAACGCCGTTCAGCACGCCGAAATCCGCCGTATGACCGTCATTGAATACGATCCGAAGCACAAGCAGGCCGACGAATACCGTCAGCTGGCCATGAAGGTCCTGAACAACACCAACCTCGTCATCCCGACCCCGATCGAGATGGAAGAGCTGGAAGACCTGCTGATGGAATTCGGCATCATGGAAGCGGAAGACGAGTCCATCGTCGGCAAGACCGCCGCCGATCTGGCCGCCTAAGCAACATCCCGCAAGTTCCGGCGGGGGTTCTGGCCTCCGCCACTTTCAACCAGTACGTCGGCCACAGATTGGTGGCGGCGTCAGGAGGAAAAAATGACGACTCTGTCTCGCGAAGAAACCGATGCCCTCATTGCCGAGGTGCTTGAGGTTTATCCGGAAAAAGCCAAGAAGGATCGTACGAAGCACCTCGCTTCCAACGACGTTACCCTCGAACAATCCAAGAAGTGCATCACTTCCAACCGCAAGTCCCTGCCGGGCGTCATGACCATCCGTGGTTGCGCCTACGCCGGTTCCAAGGGCGTGGTCTGGGGTCCGATCAAGGACATGATCCACATCTCGCACGGCCCGGTCGGCTGCGGCCAGTACTCCCGCGCCGGTCGCCGTAACTACTACGTCGGCACCACCGGCGTCGACACCTTCGGCACGATGAACTTCACCTCGGATTTCCAGGAAAAGGACATCGTCTTCGGCGGCGACAAGAAGCTGGCCAAGCTGATCGAAGAAGTCGAACAACTCTTCCCGCTGCACAAGGGGATCTCGGTCCAGTCCGAGTGCCCGATCGGTCTGATCGGTGACGACATCGAATCGGTCTCCAAGAAGGGTTCCGCCGCCATCGGCAAGCCCATCGTGCCGGTCCGCTGCGAAGGCTTCCGCGGTGTTTCCCAGTCCCTGGGCCACCACATCGCCAACGATGCGATCCGTGACTGGGTGCTCGACAAGCGCGACGGCCAGCCCTACGAATCGACCCCGTACGACGTGGCCATCATCGGTGACTACAACATCGGCGGCGATGCCTGGGCGACCCGTATCCTCCTCGAGGAAATGGGCCTGCGCGTCACGGCTCAGTGGTCCGGCGACGGCACCATCGCCGAAATGATGAACACGCCGAAGGTCAAGCTGAACCTGCTGCACTGCTACCGTTCGATGAACTACATCTCGCGCCACATGGAAGAGAAGTACGGTATTCCCTACCTGGAATACAACTTCTTCGGCCCGACCAAGATCATCGAATCCTGCCGCAAGATCGCCGCGTTCTTCGACGATACCGTCAAGGAAAAGACCGAAGCCATGATCGCCCGCTACCAGGTGATGATGGACGAGATCATCGCCAAGTACAAACCGCGTCTGCAGGGCAAGAAGGTCATGCTCTACGTCGGCGGCCTGCGTCCGCGTCACGTCATCGGCGCTTACGAAGACCTCGGCATGGAAGTCATCGGCACCGGCTACGAATTCGGCCACAACGACGACTACGACCGTACGATCAAGGAAATGGGCGATGCCACCCTGCTTTACGACGACGTCACCGGCTTCGAGCTGGAAGAGTTCGTCAAGCGCCTGAAGCCCGACATGGTCGGCTCCGGCATCAAGGAAAAGTACATCTTCCAGAAGATGGGCATTCCTCTGCGCCAGATGCACTCCTGGGACTACTCCGGTCCGTACCACGGTTACGACGGTTTCGCGATCTTCGCCCGTGACATGGACATCGCTCTCTCCAACCCGACCTTCAAGAACCTGACCCCGCCGTGGAAGAAGGTTGAAGCCGAGGAAGTGAAGAAGGCGGCGTAACCGGCACCCCGTCGTTCCCGCACCCGCGGGAATGGCGGCGGCAAGGAAATGCCCTAGGAAATTCTGTTGAACCTACCGCTGGCGACCGCAGATGAGCGGCACCGGCAAGGAGCTAGCAATGCAAACCGCAGACAACATCAAGCCCTGTTATCCGCTGTTCCGCGACGACGACTACAAGAAGAACCTGGCCGAGAAGCGCCAGCAATTCGAGGAAGGTCATGGCGCGGACAAGGTCTTCGAAACCTTCATGTGGACCACCACCCAGGAATACCAGGAACTCAACTTCAAGCGCGAAGCCCTGACCGTCGATCCGGCCAAGGCCTGCCAGCCGCTCGGCGCCGTCCTCTGCGCCTCCGGCTTCCACAAGACCCTGCCCTACGTGCATGGTTCGCAAGGCTGCGTCGCCTACTTCCGCACCTACTTCAACCGTCACTTCAAGGAACCGTGCTCCTGCGTTTCCGACTCGATGACGGAAGATGCAGCCGTGTTCGGCGGCCAGAAGAACATGTTCGACGGCCTGGAAAACGCCAAGGCCATCTACAAGCCGGACATGATCGCCGTATCGACCACCTGCATGGCCGAAGTTATCGGTGACGACTTGAACGCCTTCATCAACAACGCCAAGAAGGCCGGTCACATTCCGCAAGAGTACCCGGTTCCCTTCGCCCATACCCCGTCCTTCGTCGGTTCGCACACCACCGGCTGGGACAACATGGAAGAAGGCATCCTGCGCTATTTCACGCTGAACCACATGGAAGGCAAGGTCGTCGGCTCGAACAAGAAGGTCAATATTGTTCCGGGCTTCGAGACCTACCTCGGCAACTACCGCGTCATCAAGCGCATGCTGACCGAGATGGGCGTCGGCTACACCATGCTGTCCGACCCGACCGATGTCTTCGACACCCCGGCCGACGGCGAATTCCGCATGTACTCCGGCGGCACGACGATGGATGAAGTCAAGGATGCACCGAACGCCATCACCACGCTGCTGATGCAACCGGCCCAGCTGGAAAAGACGAGGAAGTTCGTCGAAAACACCTGGAAGCACGACATTCCGAAGCTCAACATCCCGATGGGTGTCGAGTGGACCGACGAGTTCCTGATGAAGGTCTCCGAAGTCACCGGCCAGCCGATCCCGGCTTCGCTGGAACTGGAACGCGGCCGCTGCATGGACTTGATCTCCGACAGCCACGCCTGGCTGCATGGCAAGAAGTTCGCCATCTACGGCGATCCGGACTTCGTCATGGGCATGGTCAAGGTCCTGCTGGAAGTCGGCGCCGAGCCGACCCACATCCTGTCCCACAACGCCAACAAGCGCTGGGGCAAGGCCGTCGAGAAGCTGCTCGCCTCCAGCCCGTTCGGCACCCTGGGCAAGGTCTATGTCGGCAACGACCTGTGGCACATGCGCAGCCTGTGCTTCACGGACAAGCCGGACTTCCTGATCGGCAACAGCTACGGCAAGTACATCCAGCGCGACACCCGCCACAAGGGTGAAGAGTTCGAAGTACCGCTGATCCGCCTCGGCTTCCCGATCTTCGACCGTCACCATCAGCATCGTGCGACCACGATGGGCTACGAAGGCATGATGTCCGTGGTTACCCAGCTGACCAACGCCGTCCTTGAGCAACTCGACAAGGAAACGATCGGCATGGGTACGACCGACTACAACTTCGACCTGGTCCGCTAATCCGGATCCCCTGCGCCCCGCCAGTCGGCAACGGCGGGCGGGGCGCAGGCACGCGAGCGACTTGCCTAACCTAGGGAGAACAACAATGGCCAACATCATGATCCGTCAGGGCGAAAAGGGTTTGACCTTTTACCTCCCGAAGCGCGACCTGGAAGCCTCCATCGAGTCCATCGAATTCGACACCGCCGAGAAATGGGGCGGCGAGCTGAAGCTGGACAACGGGGGTTCGTACTATATCGATCCGATCGCCAAGCCGCCGCGCCTGCCCATTTCCCTGCGTGCCAAGCGCCTCGGCGCCGCCGAGGACTGAGTTTCGTCAAACCCCTCACCGCCTAGCCAGCCGATTAGCCAGCGACCGCGGATTAAAGGAGAGCATCATGGCAATGAAGATTGATCCCGACATGTGCACGGCCTGTGGCGACTGCAAGCCGGTCTGCCCGACCAAGTCGATCAGCTCCGGCAAGATTTTCTACAAGATCGACGCTGCCACCTGCACGGAATGCGACGGCCACAACGATTCCCCGTTGTGCGTCGACGTCTGCCCGTCCGGCTGCATCAGCCCCGCCTGATTTCAGCGGCTTGAGCCGAGTGCCCGTGCCGTGTGAAAACGGCGCGGACGCTCCACTGAAGACGTTGCCAGGAGCCCATCATGTCGCCCTCACCCATTGCCTCCCGCGAAGCCGCGCTGCGCATTGCGCTCGCCGCCCGCACCCTGAACGGTCTCGACGTCAAGGAGTTCGTCGGCGCCCTGCTCGAGAAGCTCGAAGCCCCGCTAACCGAGGCCAAGCTCGGCAAGCTGACGGTGGAAGACCTGCGTGTCATCCTGGCCGGCGATTTCGCCGAGCAGGGCTGTCATGTCGGCGTCGAGCCCGAACAGCTGAAGGAAGCCGTTCGCCTGCTCTGGGGCCAGGGCATCGAGCACAGCGACTTCCCGGTCATCGAGGCTTATGCCGACGGTGAAATGCCCGGCTCGATCCGCGTCGCCGTCGCCGCCAACCGGGGCGAAAATCTCGACGGCCACTTCGGCTCCTGCGACCGCTTCCTGATCTACCAGGTCGGCCAGCAGGCGATCAAGCTGATCGACGTGCGCAGCACGGCCGAGGCCGATGGCGCCGAAGACAAGAACGCAGCACGCTCCGAACTGATCGGCGATTGCCAGATCGTCTATATCCAGTCGATCGGCGGCCCGGCGGCGGCCAAGGTGGTTCGTGCCGGAGTCCATCCGATCAAGAAGCCGGTTGGCGGCCCGGCCCGCGAAGCGCTGAGCGAACTGCAGGGCCGCCTGTCCTGCCCGCCGCCCTGGCTGGCCCAGATCATGGGCGTGCCGTCGGCCTCGCTGGCCCGCTTCGAGGAAGGTCTGGAAGAGGAGGAATCGGCATGATCAGCTCTACCGTACTCGCCCAGGTCGGCGAGGCCACCCTGCTCGACGCCCGTGCCGCCTCCCTGCGCCAACGCTTTCCCGACCTCCATTTCACCGAATGCAGCGAGGACGACATTTCGCCGCGCTACCGGCCGGCCTTCAGCGTAACCGGCTATGACCTCTTCCTGATTTCCGGGGCCAGCGGTCATTGCCTCGAGCTGACCAACGATCCAGCAACCGCTACCGGCATTCTCGTTGCCACCAAGGTCGATGACGAGTGAACAGAAACAAGCCGAAGCCGGCGTCGGGCGTCTGGGATTGTGTTCCGGTTGCAGCTACTACCCGGAATTCCTGAAAGCCTATCGCTGCACGCCGGGCGATGCCTGCATCCGCGCCCACAGCGGCCGGCAGATCGACCGTTTCCTGCGCCAGAACAAGGACGAGGCCGAGAAATTCCTCGACGATATCTTCTGGGAGCGACGCGCCATTGCCGCGCGCTATGCTGCGGTGCACAGCATATTTCGGCTGAAATCCGACCCCGACGAAGTCGTCCGCCGCGTCGTCGCCACCCGCCTGCCGGTCGAGCAACTCGACAGCATGGTGGCCGACCCCGACCGCGAAGTCCGCCTCTCCGTCGCCACCCGTCTGCCCGAACCGCTGCTCGTCCGGCTGGTCAATGACGACGACTACCTGATCCGGGCTACGGTCGCCCGCCGCCTGCCACACGGCCAACTCGCCAAGCTGGCCCGCGACGAGGAACGCGAGGTACGCAAGGTTGTCGCCTCGCGCCTGCCGCCCTTCGCCCTGCACATGCTGGCCGACGACCCGGAGCCGGAAGTGCGCGCCGTTGTCGCCGAGCGCGCCCTGCCCGGCCTGGCGGCGACGCTGCTGCAGGACGCTGAATGGTGGGTACGCCTGGCCGCCGTCGCCAACGCCCCGCTCGAATTCCTGCCGCCACTGACCGAAGACCCCGAGGTCGAGGTCCGTGAGGCAGCCATTGCCCGCCTGGCGGAATCTCCTGCCGCTGCCCCTAAGGAAACCTCATGAAAGAAGCCCTCGCCTGGTCGGAATACTGCAAGTCGCTGGCCCCGGCCATTGTCGAAACCTGCGCCAAGACGCCGGTCAGCGCCGGCCCCTCCGGATTGACCAAAGCCTTGTCCGGCGCCATCGAGGAATGGAAATTCCGCCACGCCTTCGCCCGCGGCGGCTGGTACCGCCTGGGCGGCATCATCGATGCGGACGGCCAGCGCGTCAGCGACAGCCTGGAAAGCTGGGTGGAAAACGAACTCGACCAGCGCGACGGCGACATCGGCCAACTGATCGACGACTACGCCGACCGCAAGCTCTACGCCACCCAATTGGTCGGCCAGACGCACTACCTGATCGCCCCCGAAGGCGAAGGCAACGACGATTTCCTGCAACTCGAAATCGAGGACCTGCAGGAGATGCGCTCGCACCAGCTCTTTGCCAACGATCCGGGCACCATCGAGGAACTGGTCGATCCGCGTGGCGACAAGGAACCCCCCGTCCCGCTCGGCCTGCCCTTCTATACCTTCCGCCGCATCCAGCACGTCGGCGCCTTCCTGCAGCGCATGCTGGGACAAAAGCCGGACCCCGCCCCCATCCACCGGATGATCGACGACTGGACCCGAAGCAGCGCCGGCGGGGCCAGCGCCTTCTACAACCACTGGGTGATCGCCACCCGCGAGCACCTCGACCGCTACCACCAGCCGGTCTTCCGCGCCCAGCCAATCGCGACGCTGGCCGGCGAACCACCGGAATTCGAAGCGACCCAGGGCACCAGCGGCCTTGAGCTGCAAAAAGCCCTGACCCAGTTCGACCGCGCCGTCGGCTACCCGATGGCCTGGTACTTCGAGATGCTGAGCAGCAAGGCCGTGCCGCACTGGGTCGCCCAGACCGTGGTCGAAGATTCGCTGGGCGGCCTGGCCTACCTGCCGCAAAAGGACGTGGACATCATTCGTCACTGGCTGCACCAACCGTACGCCGTCTGACTCCTGCTTGATCACAACAAACCGGCGCCAAGGTGCCGGTTTTTGTGTGCCCAGTTTTTGCGTGTTTCGGGCAGTGCACCGCAGCAGTCTGCCTGCAGGCTTGGCCAGTAATGACAACGGCCGTACAAGCGCTTATCGCTGGCGTGTCGTAACAATTCATAAGATAATTCACGTTTGCAAATCCAGCGTAGTTTGCATTTTTGGAAATTTATTCACTGTGCATTTCCGATGTTGGCAATGCACGGAAACAAGGGGAACAACGATGTTTCGCGTGTTCATCGCCAGCCTTCTGCTGTTGGCGACGACGTCGATTTGGCCGGCCAACGCAAGCGCCGGCGAATCATTCCGGGTTGGGGTCAATCACAACGACCGTCCGTTCTGTATGCTGGACGAACGAGGTGAATTGACCGGCTTCTCGGTCGAGGTGGCACGCGCCATCTGCAAGGCGATGCGCGCCGATTGCCGATTGGTGGCCACGAACTTCGCCGACTTCCTGCCCTCGATCATGGATAACCGTCTCGATTTCGTCGTGGCCAACGTGCTACGAACCAGCGAACGGGAAAAGCTGGTCGATTTCAGCAAACCCTTCTGGCGATCGGCCTCGATGTTCATCGGCAAACCGGGCGTGCTGAAAGACCTGAGCGCCGCTTCGCTCAAAGGCAAGCGTATCGCCGTACACCGCGGCTCGGTACAGGAAAAATACCTGCGCGAAAATTACGGCGACAGCCTGGCCATTCAATCCTTCCCCACCAATATCGAACGCAACGCCGCCTTGGTGCAGGGGCAAGCCGATCTGGCTTTCGGCTCGACGGTCAGCCATTTTGCCTTCCTGACCACGCCGGAAGGTACCGGCTTCGATTTCATCGGCCAGCCGCTGGATGGCGAAGGACTCGGTGGCGGCGTCGCCATCCCGCTGCTCAAGGGCCGCCCCGAACTGCGTCAGCGCCTGGATGCAGCCATCGATGCAATCGTCGCCGACGGCACTTTCGCCCGCATCAGTCGAAAGTATTTCGGCGCCAGCATGTTCTGACCGCTAGATGGTGAACGAAGCCCGGCAACACACGCTCTCGCGCTGGCGGATGTCCCGCCTTATCGGCCTCGGCCTTGCCACGGTCTTGGTCGTCTCCGTCATCCTGGGCTGGCGGCACATGCATGACCTGAGCGCGATCCGCGAGCTGGCGCGCGAAACGCGCGAAGAGGCATTGCCAAAGGTCATCGCCCGCCAGGAAATCGCCCGCGATATCGGACAGCTGATCGTCCTCGGCGAGGAGTTGTTGGCTGCCGGCGACGCCGGCGACCGTCGTCGCCACCTGCTGGCGGCCAAGACCCTGGTCTTCAACGAACCTGAACTGCGTGGCGACTCGGCCATCTCGGCCACTGTCGACCTGAGCTTGCGCTTCCTGGCCGAATACGCCGTGAGCAACGAGGCCATCGGCGAAAAATCGAAGGCCGAATGGAGCGGACTGAAGCTTCGCCTGCAGGAAGCCATCGACGCCAGTTCGGACAGCGCTCGCCTGCTCACCCAGCAACGTCTCGAAGCCGTCGAAGGACTGACGCGCGAAATCGACTTCATGCAGCGGATCTCCTTCGCCGGATTGGTCATCCTTCTCGGCCTGGCCGCCTGGCTGGTCCGGCGCCTGATCGTGCGACCGCTTGAGAACTCAACCGAACTGTTGGCAGCAGCAACGCGTGGCGAGGCGCTACCGGCGCACGGCCGCAGCCGCATTGCCGAAGTCGATGCCATGCTGGTCGCGGCGGATTCCCTGATCCATTCGGCGCGCATGCTGGCGGACGAAAGGGAACGATCCATCCGCGACCGCATCTCCGCGGCAGAAGAATACGCCCACCAGCTCGAGGAAAAGGTCGCCGAGCGCACGGCCGAACTCGCCGTGGCGCGTGACCATGCGGAGCGTATGGCCCAGGCCAAAAGCGAGTTCCTCGCTCACATGAGCCACGAAATTCGTACCCCGCTCAACGGCATTACCGGCATGGCCCACCTGATCCGCAAAGGCGGCCTGACGCCCGAACAGATCAAGCGCATGGATGCGCTCCTGGCCTCGGGGCAACACCTGCTGAACGTGATCAATTCAATTCTTGAACTCTCCAAGATCGAAGCCGGCAAGTTCACGCTGGAAGAAACCGGCGTCCGGGTCGATAGCGTGATCGCCAACGTCGCTTCGATCATCAGCGATTTGCTGCACACCAAGCCGGTCGAACTGCGCACGGAAGTCGAAGCGCTACCGCACCATCTGCTCGGCGACCCGACACGCATCCAGCAAGCCCTGCTCAACTACGCCGGCAACGCCGTCAAATTCACCGAAACCGGCAGCATCACGCTACGCGTGCGCGCACTCGAAGAAGATGCTGCCAGCACCCTGATTCGCTTCGAAGTGGCAGATACCGGCATCGGCATCCCGGCCGATGCCCTGGCGAGACTTTTCACGGCCTTCGAGCAAGCCGACAACACATCGACGCGCAAATACGGCGGCACCGGCCTGGGCCTGACGATTACCAAGAAAATCGCCAACGCCATGGGCGGCGATGCCGGCGCCGAAAGCGCGCCCGGCACAGGCAGCACCTTCTGGTTCACCGTGCGCCTCAAGAAGGGGATGGGCGAGTCCGCGCCGGCCAGCGACGGCAAGCCGGCCTGGGCCGAAGAAACCCTGAAACGCGACTTCTGCGGTACCCGTGTTCTATTGGTCGAAGACGAGCCGATCAACCGCGAGATCGCCGAAGCGATACTGAACGACGTCGGCTTGGCGGTCGACCTTGCCGAAGACGGTCAAGCCGCCATCAATGCCGCCAAAACCAACGATTACGCGCTGATCCTGATGGATATGCAGATGCCGATCATGGGCGGTCTGGAAGCCACGCGGCAGATCCGCCAGCTGCCGCAATACCGCCGGACCCCCATCATCGCCATGACGGCGAATGCCTTCGCGGAAGACAAGGTACGCTGCTTCGATGCCGGCATGGACGACTTCATCGCCAAGCCGGCGCAACCGGAAAAACTCTTCGCCACGCTGCTGAACTGGCTTTCAAGGGAACATTGACCTGAACTTTCCGGGACTTTCAGTGGTCTTGGTTTTTACCCATTTGCATCGGTGCACCGCAGACATGCCTTACACACGCAGCAGCACTTGGCTACCAAGAAGAATTCCGCTTCACCCCCGAACCGGTATCACCCCCTCGAATATCCAAACGGCAATTCACAAGAACCGATAACCGATGCATAGCCCAACGCTACTCATCCTGTTGGCCATACTCCTGGGCATCATGATGCTCAGCCAGATTGCCGCCTGTTTCTTGAGCCAACGGATGCGCTGCGCTTTGATGTATTGGGCCGGGGCCAACCTGTTCGCCCTGTTGTCGACGATCAATCTGCTGATGAGAACCGCGCAACCCGGCCTGATGGAGATTCTCAGCGCCCAGGCCAGCCAATTCCTGATCGCCTATCTGATGCTGATGGGAACCCGCTGCTTTGCCGGGCTGCAGCCATGGCCGATCCGCTACGCGATCGCACTGACGCTGATCCATGTCGGCATCGCTGCATTTTTTGCCTTTGCCTTGCCGAGCGCAGCGTGGCGCATCACCGCCTCCAGCCTGATCATCGGCACCCTGCTGGCGCTCTGTGCCAGGACCATTGCGCAAGGTGCGATACGCCAGTT
>JAYRUZ010000047.1:0-11348 GCA_041918795.1 Azonexus sp.
GAAATAGGGTTTTCTGCGGCGCGGTGATTTATTCGAAAGTGTCATTCCCCCGAAAGCGGGAATCCAGATAGGTCAACGAACTGGATCCCCGCTTTCGCGGGGATGACGATTCAATCGGCGTATCCTTCGGGTGACTGCTGCGGTGCACTGCCCGAAAAGGGTAAAAACCCAGATTGCGCTTGCTCGGAAGCTTGCTCGGAAACTTGTGCAAAACAGTATTGGAGAGAAGCATCTCGTTGGGAATCTTGTCGTCACAATACTGCGCGAATACCCCTACTCAACCTCGGGGTCTTTCCATTGAGTAGCGGGCAAGAGTAAGTACATGGACAAGAAGGTGCCTATCGGGAAGGCTACCAGCAATATGGCAAAAACCACCTCAGATGCTTTACGGGAAAGTTCAACTTTTCTGAAACTGCCATATGAAAGCAGCCCATGCATAAAGAAGGGCCAGCCAACGACAAATAGCAGCAGTAGTCCTTCCTTTAGGCTCTTCTCTAATGCAAATATGCCCCCCAGAAAGATCAAAAGATAGATTAAGCTGAACACAGCATGAAACCTCATCAGCCGAAGATGGTTATCTCTATAGATATCTGAATTCCATTTGCGCATTTTTAAATCCCTGCATTTTTGATAAAAATTGCCAATTGCATATTATAAAACACAATCGGAATGCATATTTCGGCGACTAATCAGAAGAACGACGAGCCGATCCACTCAAACGACGAATGTCTTTTCGAGTGATAAACAGTATTCCGAGAACTCAGTGTAAATCGACCGCGTAAAGCTTCAACAGCTCCAGCGGCACGATTTCCAGCGCGGCCTGATTGGTCGAGTTGAGCGACACACGGGGGGCCTTGCCGGCCTGGTGCGCTTCCAGCCAGCGGGCGGCGCACAGGCACCAGCGCTGGCCGGGTTGCAGGCCGGGGAAGTTGAACTCCGGGCGCGGCGTCGATAGATCGTTGCCCCGCTCCTTGGAAAACTGCAGGAAATCCGCGCTCAGGACGATGCAGATGGTGTGGCTGCCGAAATCGTCTTCCGAGGTATTGCAACAACCATCACGGAAGAAGCCCGTGACCGGATCGTCGCTGCAGGTGAGCAACGGACCGCCCAGAACGTTCAGCTGGCTGCCGCGTCCGGGGAAGTCACGGGTTTTCATGGCTTACTCGACCTCGTCGATCCAGGCTTGCTGGATGGCTTCGAGGATCTTTTCGCCGCAATGCTTGGGATCGTCGTTGAAGCCGGGCAGCGCCATGACCCAGTCACGCAGATCGACGAAATTGATCTTCAGCGGATCCTTGTCCGGATGGGTATCGGCCAGTTCGATGGCGATATCGTTGATGTCGGTCCATTTCATTTGCGATGTCCCTCCTTCGCCATGTTGATGCTGTATTTCGGAATCTCGACCACCAGCGGCGTCGATTTGACGATGGCCTGGCAGCCCAGGCGGGAATTCGGCTCCAGGCCCCAGGCCTTGTCCAACATGTCCTCCTCGAGGTCTTCGGCCGCTTCCAGCGAATTGAAGCCTTCGCGCACGATGACGTGGCAGGTCGTGCAGGCGCACGACATTTCGCAGGCGTGTTCCAGCTCGATGTCGTTTTCCAGCAGGTTTTCGCAGATCGATGTGCCTTCCTTGGCTTCGATCACGGCGCCGTCCGGGCAAAGTTCCACGTGCGGCAATACGATGATCTGGGTCATGCGCCCTCTCCTTCTTCTTCGCCCATCTTGATGTCGCTCACCTTGCGACCGGACAGGACTTTCTTGATGCTCTGATCCATACGGCGATGGGCAAAAGCCTGGGTTTCATAGCCCAGATCGTCCATCGCGATGTTGATCAGGCGGCGGTTATCGCCAGCGGCCGTTTCGCGCAGCTTGGCGATGGTCGTCGTGATCTTCTCGATCTCGGCGGCGTTGAGCAAATGCGAATCCTCGGCCAGCGCGGCTTCGGTCGCCTCGATCATGCGGTCGGCCTCGACCTGTGCTTCCTTCAGGGCGCGCGCCATGGCATCGTCCTTGGCGTGTGCCATCGAATCCTGCAGCATGCCGGCGATTTCGTCGTCCGACAGGCCGTACGACGGCTTGACCGTGATGCTCGATTCGACGCCGGTCGTCTGCTCGCGCGCCGTCACCGACAGCAGGCCGTCGGCATCGACCTGGTAGGTCACACGGATACGCGCCGCACCGGCCACCATCGGCGGAATGCCGCGCAGTTCGAAGCGCGCCAGCGAACGGCAGTCGCTGACCAATTCGCGCTCGCCCTGCACGACATGGATGGCCATCGCGGTCTGGCCGTCCTTATAGGTAGTGAATTCCTGGGCACGCGCGGTCGGGATGGTTGAATTGCGCGGAATGACCTTCTCGGTCAGGCCGCCCATGGTTTCGAGACCGAGCGACAGCGGAATGACGTCAAGCAGCAGCCAGTCGTCCTTGCCCGTCTTGTTGCCGGCCAGCAAGTTGGCCTGGGTTGCCGCGCCGAGCGCGACGACCTTGTCCGGGTCGAGGTTGGTCAGCGGCTCCTGGCGGAAGAAATCGCCCACCGCCTTCTGCACCTGCGGCATGCGCGTCGCGCCGCCGACCATGACCACGCCCTTGATGTCTTCGGCGCGTAGGCCGGCATCGCGCAAGGCCTTCTTGACCGGCTGCAGGGTCTTGGAAATCAGCGTCTGGGTGATGTTGGCGAAAGTGGCGACGTCGAGCTTGACGTCGATGATCTCGCCGCTGGCCAGGCGCAGCACGATCGGCGCTTCCGGGTTCTGGGTGAGGAATTCCTTGGCTTCGCGGCAGCGCATCATCAGGCGACGCGCATCTTCCGGCGAGAGCGGCTGCATTTTGGCCTGCTCGATGACCCAACAATAGATGCGATGGTCGAAATCGTCGCCACCGAGCGCCGAATCGCCGCCGGTAGACATGACCTCGAAAACGCCCTTGGTCAGCTTCAGGATGGAAATATCGAAGGTGCCGCCGCCCAGGTCGTAAACCGCATAGACGCCCTCGGCAGCGTTGTCGAGGCCGTAGGCGATGGCCGCAGCCGTCGGCTCGTTGAGCAGGCGCAGCACGTTGAGGCCGGCCAGACGGGCGGCATCCTTGGTGGCCTGACGCTGCGCGTCGTCGAAATAGGCCGGCACGGTGATCACGGCGCCGACCAGTTCGCCGCCCAAGGCGGCTTCGGCGCGCAGCTTCAACGACTTGAGGATTTCAGCCGAGACTTCGACCGGGCTCTTGATGCCGGCATGCGTCTTCAGCTTGACCATGCCCGGCGCCTCGATGAAATCGTAGGGCATGGACTCGACGTGGGCGATGTCCTTGGTGCCGCGCCCCATGAAGCGCTTGACCGAGACGATGGTGTTCTTGGGATCGACCGCCTGGTTCTTCTGCGCGTCGTAGCCGACTTCCGTGCTGCCGTCGGCGTGATAGCGCACGACGGAAGGCAGCAACGGACGGCCCTGCTCGTCGTTCAGACAGACAGCAATGCCGCTGCGCACCGTGGCGACCAGCGAGTTGGTCGTGCCCAGATCGATGCCGATGGCCAGCTTGTGTTCGTGGGGTGCCGCGGATTCGCCCGGTTCGGCGATTTGAAACAGAGCCATTGTTATTCTTCCAGCGACGCCAGCGCGTCGTCGATTTCGTACAAAAGTTTGTCGAGGAACATCAGGCGACGCACCCGGTCGGTCGCCGTCGCATGATCTTTCTGTTCGTCCAGCAGCGCGGCCAGTTCGTCGAAACGCCCGGCCATGTCGCTGCGCAGGCGGTTGTGCAGGCGCTCCAGTTCGTGGTGGTCGCCACCGCCGCGCGCTTCCATCACCGCCTCGCGCCATTCCATCTGTTCCATCAGGAAATCGGCCGGCATGGCGGTGTTGTTCTCGGCCTGCAGGTCGTGCCCGGCCAGATGCAGCAGATATTTCGCCCGCTCCAGCGGCTTCTTCAGCGTCTGGTAGGCCTCGTTGGCCCGCGTCGCCCACTGCATCGACAGGCGTCGCTCGGCTTCGGAGGCATGGGCGAAACGATCCGGATGCACCTGCGCCTGCACATCGCGATAGCGCGAATCCAGCTCGGACAGGTTCAGGCGGAAAATCTTCGGCAGTTCGAACAGGGAAAAGAAATCAGTGCTTAGATCCACCTCAAACCTCACAAACGCACAAACCGGACGGTTCAGGATGCGACTACTTCAAAGCGAAGGCGGGACAAGGCAAACCCCGCGCAGACGGTACGCATAGTACGGCAAGCGGGGTTTAACGCCGCCCCGCCGAGCCCCTCCTACACGTTGAAGGATTCGCCGCAGCCGCACTGATCCTTGACGTTCGGGTTGTTGAACTTGAAGCCTTCGTTCAGGCCTTCGCGGGCGAAGTCCAGTTCCATGCCGTCCAGGTAAGGCAGGCTCTTCGGATCGACGAAGACCTTGACGCCATTGCTTTCGAAAACGATGTCGTCGTCAGCCGTTTCATCGACGAATTCCAGCTTGTAGGCCATGCCGGAACAGCCGCTGGTCCGCACCCCGAGACGCAGACCGATGCCCTTACCGCGCTTGGTCAGGAAATTGGTGACGTGCTTTGCGGCACTCTCGCTCAAGGTAACGCCCATGCTTATTCTCCGTGCTTTTTCTTGTAGTCGGCCACGGCCGCCTTGATGGCGTCCTCGGCCAGGATCGAGCAGTGGATTTTAACCGGCGGCAGCGCCAATTCTTCGGCGATCTCGGTGTTTTTGATCTCCAGCGCCTGGTCGACGGTCTTGCCCTTGACCCACTCGGTCACCAGCGACGATGAAGCGATGGCCGAGCCGCAGCCGTAGGTCTTGAACTTGGCGTCCTCGATGACACCTTCCTTGTTCACCTTGATCTGCAGCTTCATCACGTCGCCACAAGCTGGTGCGCCGACCATGCCGGTACCAACCCCGTCGTCTTCCTTGCCGAAGGAGCCGACGTTACGCGGATTCTCATAGTGATCAATGACTTTTACGCTATAGCTCATGTTATTTCTCCGTTAATTTCTGGGGTATTCAGTTGTGCCATGCAATCAGTGTGCCGCCCATTGAACGGTGCTCAGGTCGATACCGTCCTTGTACATTTCCCACAGCGGAGAAAGCTCACGTAGCTTGCCGACCTTCGCTTTTAGCAGATTGACTGCGTAGTCGATTTCTTCTTCTGTCGTGAAGCGACCAATGGAGAAACGAATGGAGCTATGGGCCAGTTCGTCGTCGCGCCCGAGCGCGCGCAGCACGTAGGACGGCTCCAGGCTGGCCGAGGTGCAGGCCGAGCCAGACGACACCGCCAGATCCTTGATCGCCATGATCATCGACTCGCCTTCGACATAGGCGAAGCTGATGTTCAGGTTGTGGGCGACGCGGTGCTCCATGTCGCCATTGACGAAGGTAGCTTCCATATCCTTCAGGCCATTGAGCAGGCGGTCGCGCAGCGCCTTGATGTGCGCGTTCTCGGCCACCATTTCCTCCCTGGCGATACGGAAGGCTTCACCCATGCCGACGATCTGGTGCGTCGCCAGCGTGCCGGAACGGAAACCACGCTCGTGGCCGCCACCGTGCATCTGCGCTTCCAGACGGATACGCGGCTTGCGACGCACGTAGAGGGCGCCGATGCCCTTCGGGCCGTAGGTCTTGTGAGCCGAGAAGCTCATCAGGTCGACCTTCAGCTTGGCCAGGTCAATATCGACCTTGCCGGTGGCCTGCGCCGCATCGACGTGGAAGATCACGCCCTTGTCGCGGCAGATTTCGCCCAGCTGCTCGATCGGCTGGATAACGCCGATTTCGTTATTGACGTACATGATCGAAGCCAGCACGGTGTCCGGACGAATCGCCGCCTTGAAGGCTTCGAGGTCGACCAGGCCGTTGTCCTGGACGTCGAGATAGGTCGCCTCGAAACCCTGGCGCTCCATTTCGCGCACGGTGTCGAGCACGGCCTTGTGCTCGGTCTTAACCGTGATGATGTGCTTGCCCTTGGTGCCGGCGTAGAAATTGGCCGCGCCCTTGATGGCGAGGTTGTTGGACTCGGTGGCACCGGAGGTCCAGACGATTTCCTTCGGATCGGCATTGACCAGCGCCGCGACCTGCTCGCGCGCCTCTTCGACCGCCGCCTCGGCGACCCAGCCGAAGCTGTGGGAGCGCGATGCCGGGTTGCCGAAGTGTTCGCACAGGTAGGGAATCATTTTTTCCGCCACGCGCGGGTCCACCGGGGTTGTTGCCGAGTAATCCAGATAGATGGGGAGTTTCATCGTCTATTCTCGCTCTGTCGGGTTGTTCAGACGGCAATCGCCGTCAGTCCCTGCAGGCGTCCGACGCATACCTGCAAGGCGTTGATGAATTGATCGATCTCGGTTTCGCTGTTGGCGGCACCAAGGCTGACACGTACGGCACCACGGCCGATTTCGGGCGCTACGCCCATCGCCTGCAACACATGCGAAGGCTCCGGGTTGGCGCTGGAACAAGCGGCGCCGCTGGCCACGGCAAAACCTTCGCGATCCAGCTTGCCGACCAGGGTTTCGCCGTCGATGTCCTTGAAGGCGAAGTAGCTCGTATTGGGCAGACGCTCGGCTTGACCGCCGAAGATCGTTGCGCCCAGCCTCACCAAGCCGGCTTCCAGACGCTCGCGCAAACGCAGCAGGCGTGCGGGCACTTCGGCAACGCGTTGCGCCGCAAGTTCCGCAGCAATGCCGAAACCAACGATGGCCGGCACGTTTTCAGTGCCCGAACGCAGGCCGCGCTCGTGGCCGCCGCCGGCAATCAGCGGCTGCAATTCGACACGCTTGTCGAGCACCAGCGCCGCCGCGCCCTTCGGTCCATGCGCTTTGTGCGCCGAGAGCGTCATGGCATGCACGCCGGCAACATTCAAGGCACGAAAATCGAGTGCCAGCTTGCCAAGGGCCTGTACGGCATCGCTATGGAACCACGCGCCACTGCCTTTGGCGGCAGACGCCAGGGCCGGAATGTCCTGGATCACGCCGGTCTCGTTGTTGGCCAGCATGATCGACAACAGCTTCGGTTTGCCCAGCAGCAACTCGGCGTAGTCTTCGGTTTTTACCTTTCCGGCACTGTCCACCGCAGCATGCCGCACTTCCCAGCCCAAACGGGCCAGTTGCGCCACCGGCTTGATCACGCACGGATGCTCGATGGCGCTGACGGCAAGCAGGCCGGGTTTAAGACAGGCGGCGGCGCCTTTCAGGAACAGGTTGTTCGATTCGCTGCCGCCGCTGGTGAACACCACCTCGGTCGGATGCGCATTGACCGCCGCCGCGACACGCTGGCGCGCCTCGTCGATGGCCAGCCGCGAACGGCGGCCGTATTCGTGCCGGCTCGACGCATTGCCGCACTGGCCTTCGAGCCAGGGCAGCATGGCCGCCAGCACCGCCGGATCGAGCGGTGTGGTGGCGTTATGGTCGAGATAAGCCGGCTGGAACATGATGATCAGGCGAGCACTGCCGCCTTCTCGCGGGTAGCGCGCCGCGGATGCGGGCCGAGCGGGCGCTTGTCGGCCAGCACGGCTTCGCCGCGGGCAGCGGCTTTCTGCTGTTCGCAGCCGACCAGCTCGGCCAGATTGACCGAGGCCAGGTACTCGAACATCTTGGCATTGAGCGTGGACCACAGGTCGTGCGTCATGCAGCGATGCGCCTCGTGGCAGTTTTCCTCGCCGCCGCACTGGGTGGCGTCGAGCTGCTCATCGACGGCGCGAATGATGTCGGCCACCGTCACCTTGTCGAGCGGGCGGGCGATGCAGTAACCGCCACCGGGGCCGCGCACGCTGTCCACCAGCTTGTGGCGGCGCAGCTTGCCGAACAACTGCTCGAGGTAAGACAGCGAAATGCTCTGCCGCTCGGCGATGCTGGCCAGCGCAATGGGGCCTTCCTCGCCGCGCAGCGCCAGATCCATCATCGCTGTGACGGCGAACCGTCCTTTGGTGGTCAAACGCATCTCGATCTCCCGTTAATAACCTAGCGTTATGGTCAACTATATATAAACCAGAGAAAATTAGTCAACTATTTTGCTCAGGTATTGCGGATCGAAGGTATCGGCCGGCTGCACTTCCTGGTCGCACTTGACGCCCTGCGCCTCCAGCTCCTTCAACAACATGGCCAGGCGGCGGTCGGTTTCCGCCGCGTGGTCGAGCAGGCCGTGGATGGCCTTGGCCAGCGGATCGTCCTGATCGCGTGCCACCGCGTAGGCCGAAAAACCCATCTTCTCCGCCTGCGCTTCGCGCTCGCGCGCCTGCTGGTCGATGATGCGCGCCGGGTTGCCGACAGCGGTCGCCCCGGCCGGCACCGGCTTGGTGACGACGGCATTGGAGCCGACCTTGGCCCCAGCCGCGATGGTGATCGGCCCGAGCACCTTGGCCCCGGCCCCAACCACCACGCCGTTCTCCAGCGTCGGATGGCGCTTGCCCTTGTTCCAGGAAGTGCCGCCCAGCGTCACACCGTGATACAGCGTCACGTCATCGTGGATTTCTGCGGTTTCGCCGATCACCACGCCCATGCCGTGGTCGATGAAGAAGCGGCGGCCGATGGTCGCGCCCGGATGAATCTCGATGCCGGTCAGCATGCGCGAAATGTGCGCCGTGAAGCGCGCCAGCCAGCGCAGGCGATGCCCCCACAGCCAGTGGGCGATGCGGTGCATGATCAGGGCGTGGATGCCCGGATAACAGGTCAGGACTTCCCAGAACGAGCGGGCGGCGGGATCGCGGTCGAAAACCGCGCGGATATCCTCTCGCAGGTGCCGGAACATGAGGCCTGATCTCCACAAAGATTAAAGGGCGATTCTAAAATACTCGACTGAATTTGTCAGCTATTTTCCGGAATGGTGCCCGTATAATCGCCGCTCAAGGGAAACGACCAAAAAAACCATGAGCACACTGCATCAGGAACTGAAAGCCTTCATCATCGAAACGATGAATCTGGAGGACACGACCCCGGCCGACATCGGCGACGACACCCCGCTCTTCGCCGAAGACGGCCTCGGCCTCGATTCGATCGATGCCCTGGAACTGGTGCTGGCGCTCAAGAAGCAATACGGCGTCGTCCTCGAAGCCAACGACGAAGCCGCCCGCGCCCACCTGCGCTCGGTCGCCACGCTGGCCGCGCTGATCGAAGCCAAGCGCGGCGCCTGAGTTAGCTAGCCGGCCTCGCCCCAATCGAGGCTATCCGCCAGATGCTGGCGGATCGTTTCGCCCAGCCGAACTTGTACCGTCCCCGGCGTGCGCGCTGCGTAATGCAGCCCCAGCCCGATGCGCGGTAGCGCCGGCAATCCATTTAGAACTGAAAGATGGCCGGGCATGCCCGCCCGTGTCCGGACCGTGACGCCCAAGCCGGCACTGACGGCCGCCCAGATACCGCTCAGGCTGGAACTGGTAAAAACCACCCGCCAGGCAATACCGGCCTCATCCAGTGCCTGCGTGGCTCGACTACGCATCAGACAAGGCGCCTCGAACATGACCAGCGGCAACGGTTCACCGGTCGGCCGGTCGGCGAATCGGGCCGGATCGCCAATCCACTGCATGGGTAAATAGCCAAGCGCGCTGCCGCCCACGCTGGCTTCGGATTCCCAAACCAAGGCCAGATCGAGCCGCTCCGCCCCGACCATTTCGAGAAGCTCCGCATTGCGACTGACCCGCGCATCGATCCTGACCTGCGGATGGGCGCGGGCAAAGCTGGCCAGAACATCGGTCAGCAAGCCTTCGCCGAAATCTTCCTGAAAACCGACCCGCACCTCGCCGGCCACCCCGGCACCGCGCACCGCCGCCACGGCCTCATCGTTCAGATCGAGCAAACGACGCGCATAGGCGAACATCACCTCGCCTTCTGCCGTCAGGGCCAGCCCTCGCCCCGCCTTGCGCACCACGGCGCAGCCCGCCTGCTCCTCCAGCTTGCGCAACTGGGCGCTCAGGGCCGGCGTCGAACGCCCGAGGCGATCCGCTGCTCGGGAAAAACTACCCAGCTCGACTCCAGTGACGAAACTACGCAGCACATCGAGATCGAAATTCAGGCGCGCCATAACCATTCCAATATACAAAACAATAAATTAAAAACTATCCAATTTTCAAAACAATACTGACCCCGTATCTTTGCCTTGTCAATCAACCACAGGAGAAACACGATGACGACGCAAACCTACGGCCAATCCGTCATGGGCGGCGATGCCCCAAAACTCGCCCAACTCACCGACGAAGTCCTGTTCGGCGACATGTGGGAGCGCAGCGAACTGTCCAAACGCGACCGCAGCCTGATCACGGTCGCTGCCTTGACGGCGATGTACCGGCTGGAACAACTCCCCTTCCATCTCAATCGCGCCCTGGAAAATGGCGTCACCCGCGCCGAACTGGCCGAGTCGATCACTCACCTTGCCTTCTACGCCGGCTGGCCCTGCGCCGCGACGGCGATCCGTTTGCTTGGCCAGATTCCCCGCGACGCGTCAGCGGAATAAGCCATGCCCTTCGCCCGCATTTCCCTCAGGCAAGGGCATTCCCCGGAATACCTCCGGGCGCTGTCCGACAGCCTGCATTCCGCCCTGATCGAATGCTTCGACGTTCCTGCTGCCGACCGCTTCCAATTGATCCACCAACACGGCCCCGGCGAAATGGTATTCGACCGCCACTACCTCGGCGGGCCGCGCTCGGATGATTTCGTGCTGATTCACCTCACCGCCGGCAAACCTCGTTCGGTGGCGACCAAGCAGGCCTTCTACCGTCGTCTGTCCGAGAGCCTGAGCCAATCGCCCGGCATCGCCCCGACCGACCTGATGGTCGTCATTCAACACAACCAGGCCGAAGACTGGTCCTTTGCCGACGGCAAGGCCAACCTCGTGGCCGACAGCTGATCGGAGCCCACCATGCTGCTGATGCACTACCGCTTTACTCTCCCCGCCGACTACGGCATGGCCGTCATCCGCCGCCGCATTGCCGAGAAAGGACATCTGATGGACGGTTTTCCGGGGCTCGGCTGGAAGGTCTATCTCCATGCCGAAACCACCGAGAACGCCCCGGAAAACCGCTACGCCCCTTTCTATCTTTGGCAGGACAACTCTGGACTGCAGCACTTTCTCGAGTCGGCAGGCTTCGCCGCGCTGTGCCATGACTTCGGCCGCCCGGCAATTCACACCTGGCTGCCGCTCGCCGTCCAGAGTGCGCCAGGATTCGCCTCGGCCGCATGGGCCACCATCGAACAGGAGAACATCGCTGTCACCAATACGATGAGCCATGTGCACGCAACGGAAGCGGCACGCTGCGCCGAAGATTGCGCCTCTGGCGGCGCCTTGCTGGCCGCCACCGGCATCGACCCGACGCAGTGGCGTCTGGTGCGCTTTCGCTTGTGGCCTGACAAACCGGCTGAAAGCGTCAAAGAAGGCCGCTGGCGATATCG
>JAYRUZ010000048.1:0-11229 GCA_041918795.1 Azonexus sp.
CCGATATCCTCGCCATCCTCTTCGCCATCGGCGCTGGCGAAGCCGGTTTTCAGCATGGTGACGGTGACCTGGCGCAGCTTTTCCTCGTCGATTTCGTTGCCCAGCCGGCGCAGCAGCAGTTCGAGCAGGGCCGGCAGGCTGGCGTTGGGCATCGCCCGTGCGGCCAGCGCTATGCGCAGTGCCGCCTCGCGCGTCACCGGCGGCTTGTTCGCTTCTTCCATGGTTTTCTCCGTTATCAGGGTTGGGGGGCTTTGTTTGAACTACTTGTTTTTCCCCGGTCTGATGCAGAGACAATGCCAGCCCGCGCAATCGGCCTAACTGACTGATTTCACGCGGGCATGGCGCTTGCTGATTGCCTACCGAACCCTGCCGAAAGCGCTTTTCATGTCGGAAACCCCACACACCCCGCCCGCACCGGGCGAACTGGTGCGCGCCTACCACGCCCGCACCAAGCATCGCTTCGAAGCCTTTGCCGAAGGCCCCGGCCAACTCGACTGGGACGCCCAGCCGGCCGCCTTTCGCCATTACCTCGGCGCACCGCTACTCGACCTGCCGCTGGCGGCCGACCGCTTCGAGCGCAGCTACGGTGCACTGCCGCACAAGCCGGAAAATGAAATCGCGCCCGACCTGGCCAGCTTGAGCGCCCTGCTCGAACTCAGCTTCGGCCTCTCGGCCTGGAAAAGCTGGGGCCCGAGCCGCTGGGCGCTGCGCTGCAATCCTTCGTCCGGCAACCTGCACCCGGTCGAGGCCTATGTCTTCAGCGCCGGCCTGCCCGGCGTGGCCGATGGCCTGCATCACTACGATCCGGAACAGCACGCCCTCGCAGGCCGCGCCCTGCGTCCGCCCGCTGGCGAGCGCTGGCTGGTGCTCGGCCTGTCCAGCATCATGTGGCGCGAGGCGTGGAAGTACGGCGAACGCGCCTTCCGCTACTGCCAGCTCGATGTCGGCCACGCCGTCGGCGCGCTCGCCTACGCCGCCGCCCTGCTCGGCTGGGAAATTGCGCCGCTGGCCCGCCCCGGCGACGAACTGGCCGCCGCCCTCGGCCTCGACCGCGAAACCGATTTCCCCGCCACGCGCTACGCCTACACCGAGCGGGAAGAACCGGAAATCCTGCTCGCCATCCGTGCCCCCGGTTTGGGCGAGGCACCGAACGACCTGCCCGGCTGGCTCGCCGCGGCTGATTGGCAAGGCCAACCCAGCCAGATCGACGCCGCCCCCGGCTACCGCTGGCCGGTCATCGACAAAACCGCCGCCGCCAGCCGACTGCTGCGGTGCACGCCCCAAAACGGGCAAAAACCGTGGGCCTTTCCCGACTACCCGCCGCTGCCCGCACACGCCACGCCCCAAGGCGCGGCCGAATTGATCCGCCAGCGCCGCAGCGCCCAGCGCTTCGACCCGAAAACCACGCTCGACAAGACGGCCGTCTACCGCCTGCTCGACGCCACGCTGCCCCGCCCGCTCGCGCCCTTCTCCGGCCAGGAAGCGGCGCCGGCCATCCACCTGCTGCTCTTCGTCCTGCGCGTCGACGGCCTGCCGCCCGGCCTCTATCTGCTGCCGCGCACGCCCGATGCCGGGGCGGCAGCCGAAGCGCTGGGCGCAGCCGACCAGCGCTTTGCCAAGCGCTGCCTGGTTGCCGACATCGATCAGGCTTGCCCGCCGCACCTCGGCCTGACCCTGCTCGGCGCGCTCGGCCTGCAAGAGGTCCAGCGCCTCGCCCGCGCGCTCTCCTGCCATCAGGACATCGCCTCGACCAGCGCCTTCTCGCTCGGCATGCTGGCCGACTTCGCCAGCGCCACCGACGACTACGCCTACCGTGCCCTGCTGCGCGAGGCCGGGCTGATCGGCCAGGCGCTCTACCTCGAAGCGGAAGCGGCCGGCGTGCGCGGTACCGGCATCGGCTGCTTCTTCGACGACCCGGTGCATCAAGCCTTCGGCCTCGCCGACCCACGCTGGCAAAGCGTCTATCACTTCACCGTCGGCACACCCATCGTCGACGCCCGCCTCGAAACCTCACCGCCCTATCCCGATAAACAACGAGCTCAGCCATGACCCCGACCCTCGCCGCCTTCCTCGATCAACACGGTTTTCCCCACGACAATCTCTCCGCCCCGCAAGCCGACGGCCGTTTCACACCGCTGATGCGCGCCTGCAAGGAAGGCCGGCGCGATATCGTCGATGAATTGCTGAGCCTCGGCGTCGATCTCGCCGTGCTCAATACCGACGGCTGCAACGCCCTCTGGCTGGCCTGCTACCACGGCGACCACGGCATAATCCAGCGCCTGATCGACGCCGGCATCGCCCTCGACAACCAGAACGGCAACGGCGCCACCGCCTTGATGTACGTGTCGTCCAACAGCAAGCCCGACCTGGTCAAGCTGCTGCTGGAAAACGGGGCCAACCCCAAGCTGAAGAATTTCGACGATTTCAGCGCGCTCGACCTGGCAGCCTCCATCGACTGCCTGAAGTTGCTGAAAAAAGCGGCCTGAATACGGGAATATCGATCCGCCGCAGGCTTGCTCAGCGGCCGCCGGCCAGATCCCTGCCGCCTTGGTTATACTTCGGGCATATTCCGATTTCCTAGACACTCCCGATGGCCATCCTCCGCTGCAACAAATGCGGCCTGCTCGCCGAGCAAGCCGAAACGCTCGCTGGTCAGAACATCGCCTGCCCCCAGTGCGCCGCACCAGCGGCGGTCTATCCGACGCTGTTCTTCATCGAAAAACTGCTCGACAAATACTTCGACGCCCAGCGCGAACTGATCCGGCTCAAGGCGACGGCCAATGCTACGGCAAGCGCTGCCGCACCAGCCAAAGTCGCCGGCGCGCCGGTTGTCGCAGGGCTGGCCGACATCGACCTCGGCAACACCGACCAGTTGGCGACCGAACTACAACACGGACCGATCTACGACTGGTTCCGCAAGAAGCAGATCACCGTCCAGGCCGACATGCGCGGCGTCGACACCAGCGGTTTCTTCGACGAAGTGGCAGAAGACATCGGCGCCAATCTGATGCTGTTCAAGGAAGTCGTGGACCGCATTCGCTGGTCGCAGCAAAAAGAACACAACAGCACCACGCTCCATCTCGACAAGAAATCGCCGGAAGAGGCCAAGGCGCTACAACGCTTCTGCCAGCAACTCTACGATTTCTCCTTCGTCGCCAAGTGCTTCCACAACAAGCCGGAAAACAATATCCGACTGATCCTGCAAACGGCACCGGCGATCCGCCAGTTCTTCAACGGCGAATGGCTGGAATGGCACGCACTGATGAGCTGCCTGCGTTACGCCAAGGAGCGCAACCGGCGCTTCTCCTGCGCCCGCGGGCTGGAAATAACGCTCGGCAGCGACCGCCATGAACTCGACGTCTTCATGTTGATCGACGGCAGCACGCCGATCTGCATCGAATGCAAAACCGGAGAGTTTCGCCAGAACATCGACCGCTATCTCGCCTTGCGCAAGCGCCTGGGCATTGAACCCAGGCACTTCGTCATGTGCATTGCAGGCCTCAGCGATGACAACGCCAAGGCATTTTCAGCCATGTACGACCTCGCCTTCGTCAATGAGCAGGGCCTGGCAACGCATCTGGCTAAATTGTTCTGAGCTTTTAGATCGGAAACCAGCCTTCATCCCGACTGCTGCGGTGCACTGCCCGCAAAGGCCAAAAACCGGGGCGGCTTATTCGCCGGCCAGCGAGCGGTCGATGAAGGCGAGGAACTCGTCGCGCGGCATCGGCTTGGCGAAGTAGAAGCCCTGCAGCATGTCGCAACCGAAGCGCAGCAGCATGTCGCGCTGCTCGGCAGTTTCGACGCCCTCGGCGATGGTGCGCAGGCCGAGCTTGTGGGCCATGACAATGGTCGCTTCGGTGATCGCCGCATCGCCGCCATCGGTGACCAGATCGCGGACGAAACTGCGGTCGATCTTCAGGTAATCGATCGGGTATTTCTTCAGGTAGGCCATCGCCGAGTAGCCGGTACCGAAGTCATCGAGAGCAATTTCGAGGCCGGCAGCACGGAAGCCTTCGAGGCGCTCGGCCACATGCATGCGGTCGTCGAGCAAGAGCCCTTCGGTGATCTCGACGCCGATATGATGCGGCGCCAATTCGATGGCTGCCAAATAGTCGAGCCAACCGGATTCGCCGCCTTCCTTGACGAACTGGCGCGGCGACATGTTCACACTGATCTGGCATGCCCCGCGGCCATCCGGCAGCTTGTCGCGCCAGGCGCGGGCGGTCAGCGCTGCCTGCTGGAAAACCCAATCGCCGATACCGCCAATCAGGCCGCCTTCTTCGGCAATCGGAATGAACTGCGCCGGTGGCACCTCGCCCAGTTCCGGATGCCGCCACCGCAACAGGCCCTCGGCCTTGATCAGACGCCCCGCAGCGTCAACGATGGGCTGAAAGTGCAATGTCAGTTGATCACCAGCCAAGGCGCCACGCAGGTCTCGCGACAACCGGAGGCGCAGCTCTGCACTTTGCTGCATGGAGGGCGTGAAGAAACAGAAGCCGTTGCGCCCCATTTCCTTGGCGGCATACATCGCCTGGCCGGCACAACTGAGCAGGCTGTCGGCCTGCGCCGCATCGGTCGGAAAACAGGCGATACCGATACTGGCCGAGACAAAAGCCTGATGCCCGTCGAGATCGAACGGGACCTCCAGGGCTTCGACAATGGTCTGCGCGATGCGCGCCGCCTGCGTCGAGTCGTTGCCGATTTCCGACAGGATGATCACGAATTCGTCGCCACCAAGGCGGGCCACCAGATCCGTCACCCGCACCTGGTTGCGGATACGCCGAGCCGCCTCGATCAACAAACTATCGCCATATTCGTGGCCGAGCGAATCGTTGACCTCCTTGAAGCGGTCAAGGTCGATAAACAGCAGGGCCCCGCCAATACCGCTGCGCGCCGTCCGCTGCAATTCCTCGCGCAGTCGCTGGTTGAAATGACTGCGATTGGGCAAGTTGGTCAAGCCGTCGATGCTGGCCTGAAGGCGCAGTTTTTCCTCGATCCGGTTGCGCTCGATGGCCACCACGGCCAGATGATGCGCCTGACGGATCGACTCCATCTGGCTGGCGTTGGGCAACCCCGGCTTGCGCCGGTAAATGCCGAATACACCAAGTATCTGGCCGCTGCGCTCGGTAATCGGAAAGGACCAGCAGGCATGCAATCCCGCCTCCAACGGCAAATCGCGATACCGCGCCCAGTAAGGATGCGTGGCGATATCCTCGACAAACACCTCCTCACCCGTCGCTGCCGCTGTGCCGCACGAACCCACGCCCAGGCCGATACGTGCCCCGTCAATGCCCTTGGCGTATTTCTCGGGCAAGTTCGGTGCTGCAACGATGAACAGGCGCTCGCCCTTATCGTCGAGCAGCATGATGCTGCTGAGAAACTCCGGGTTGACCTGTTCGAGGTAGCTGGCGACCAGATTCAGCACCTCGTTCAGCTCCCCTCCCAGGCTCAAACGTTCCAGAATGCGGACCCGGGCGCGCTCAAGCTCCTCCTGGCGACGCAACACGCTGACGTCGTTACCGAAACCGAGTACGCTGACCACCTTGCCGTCGCGCCCGAACTCCGGAACCAAACGATAGATCTGGCTGTTCAGCAGCCCGTTCTCGTCGATCACCTCAAGCATGCATTGCTCTGTCGTCCCGTGCTCGAACGCCCCTCGCAGCAGCTGACAAAATTGGTCGGCCGTCATGTTCTGCGCCCGCCACGCATACCCCAAGTCTTTACCGCGCAACTCGCCCGGCGCCGCGCCCACCAGCCGGTCAAAGGCCGGGTTGCTGAAGATGCGGGTCAAATCCGGCCCATAGCGCACGATGATCTCGGGGGAATTCTCGACCAGGGTACGGAACTCCTGCTCCCGCAAGGCGAGCCGCTCCTCGAGTTGCTTGCGTTCGGTAATGTCGCGGTAGATACCGATCAGGCGGTGAGTTCGTCCTTCCTGGTTGCGCATGGGCACCTGGACTGCCTCGAAACTCCTGATGCCTCCCTGGCCTTCAAACACCGTTTCATAGCGTATCGGTTTGCCGGCTTCGATGCAGCGCCGATAACTCTCCTGGGCCCGGCTCGCCGAAGCCACGTTGACCAGCTCGTCCACCCGCTTGCCCCGGGCGTTTTCCGCATTCAGCCCGACCATTCTTTCCATGGCCGGATTGCCGCTGGCCAGCCGGAAGCTGCCATCCTCGGCCACATCGATCAGGGCCAGTCCATCCGGCAGATGGTTGAATAACTCTTCGTACTCCTGCGCCGCCACCCGGCGCGATTGTTCGACCGCCAGCTTTTCCGCCATCACCGCATTCTGCAGGCGCTCATTCTCGACACTGACCGCGATGCTCTGCCACAACACCCGGTGACTGCGCATGGCTGCCGCCCATAGCAGCAGCCAGTAACCGATAACGGCCAGCGCGATAAAGGGCCCGGTCTGCTCGAAGGAGGACATGCGAATCGCCACCGGAATCAGTACCAGGGCCAGGAAAGGGACGATCGCGGCCGGCACCGAGGCATGCAGCATGCTCGCCGTCGCAGCAACGCCGGACAGGAAGAGCAGGATAAAAAGGGCGACATAAATGTTGTCCGGCGTCAGGAAAAGGGCCGCCGCAATTCCCCAGACGCCGCCGGTCGTCACCAGGCCCAGGGAAAAACCGTTGATCCAGCGAATCAGCCGCGCCGGCTCCAGCCCATGTGCCTGGATATGCTGGAAACGCCGGGCGTGAACGACCCGTACCGCCATCACGCTGCACTTCAGGAGCAGCCAGCCCAGCAGGGCCTGGTGGCCGAAATAGGGCCACAGCACGGCAACAAGAATCAGCGATGCAGCGGTCGCCCCCCACGCTGCCACCCAGAAACCACGGTACAGCATCTGCGCCTTTTGCTGCAGCAAATGCTCGGCGGTACTGCTATCGAGTAGCAGACGCACCTTACCGTCGGTATTCGTTCCAGCCTCCGCCATCGCCACCACCCAGCGAATTATTGAGTTTTGTTAGATTCGTCAATTATACATTGCCAAACCCTGGCCGGACAGTCACCCCCAGATACGGGTCGCGCCGAGAGTCAACAAGCCGAGATAGGTGGCGATCAGCGAGCCGGCCAGATGCACCGTCGCCAGGCCGATGGCCAGCGCTGGCTGGCCGGCCAGCAGGCGCTCGACCACTTCGGCCGAGAAGGTGGAGAAAGTGGTCAGGCCGCCGAGAAAGCCGGTGATGGCAAACAACTTCCAGGCCAGCGGGAAGTGGGTATTCAGGTGGAAGAGAGCAACCGCGATGCCGACCAGGTAGCCGCCGATCAGGTTGGCCGCCAGCGTGCCGAGCGGCAGGGCGATGAGCAGGGGATTCAAGGCCAGGCCGAGCAACCAGCGCACCCAGGCGCCAAGCGCCGCGCCGAAACCGACGGCAAGAAAATTGAGGGCGGTGAGATTGTGCAGGAAGCTCATGGCGCAATTCTACTGTTTTGGCAGGCCGAGCCGGGTAAAATAGCACGCTTAATCAAAGAGGTTCCCTGTGAGCGCCCCCAACAACCCCAACAGCAAACCGGAAGCGGCCCCCGCCGCCAATTTCATCAAGAACATCGTCGAGGCCGACCTCGCTGCCGGCAAGCACGCCCAACGCCGCTGGGCCGGCCAGCCGGGCCTGGCCGCCACGCATGCCGCCGCGCCGCTCGACCCGGCCAAGATCCGCACCCGCTTCCCGCCCGAGCCGAACGGCTACCTGCACTTCGGCCACGCCAAGTCCATCCTGCTCAACTTCGGCCTGGCCAGGCAGTTCGGCGGCCGCTGCCACCTGCGTTTCGACGACACCAATCCGGAGAAGGAAGAGCAGGAATACGTCGATGCCATCGTCGATTCGGTCAAATGGCTGGGCTGTTCGTGGGAAAACGACGGCGAAACCAACCTCTACCAGGCCTCCAATTACTTCGACTGGATGGCCCAGTTCGCCGAATACCTGATCGCCACCGGCCACGCCTACGTCGACAGCCAGTCGGCTGACGAAATGCGCGCCAATCGCGGCACGCTGACCCAGCCGGGCAAGGACTCCCCCTTCCGCACGCGCAGCGCCGAAGAGAACATGAATCTCTTCAAGCGCATGCAGCAGGGCGAGTTCGCCGACGGCACGCACATCCTGCGCGCCAAGATCGACATGGCCTCGCCCAACATCAACCTGCGCGACCCGGCGATCTACCGCATCCGCCACGCCACCCACCACAACACCGGCGACAAGTGGTGCGTCTATCCGATGTACACCTTCGCCCACCCGATCGAGGATGCGCTGGAATGCATCACCCACTCGATCTGCACGCTCGAATTCGAAGACCAGCGCCCGTTCTACGACTGGCTGCTCGAACGCCTGGCCGAAGGCAATCTGCTGCAGCGCCCGCTGCCGCAACAGATCGAGTTCTCGCGCCTGAACCTGACCTATATCGTGCTTTCCAAGCGCAAGCTGATCCAGCTGGTGCAGGAAAAACACGTCAACGGCTGGGACGACCCGCGCATGCCGACCCTGGTCGGTGCCCGCCGCCGCGGTTATTCGCCGGAAGGCTTCAAGCTCTTCATGGATCGTGTCGGTGTCACCAAGAACGACTCGCTGATCGACTACGTGCTGTTCGAGGACGCCCAGCGCGAAGTGATGAACGAATCCGACGAGCGCCGCGTCGCCGTGCTCGATCCTATCAAGCTGATCATCGACAACTACCCGGATGGTCAGATCGAGGAATGCCACGCCCCCAACCACCCGCTGCACCCGGAACTCGGCCAGCGCTCCATGCCCTTCGGCAAGGAACTGTGGATCGAAGGCGAAGACTTCCAGGAAGTCCCGGAAAAGGGTTTCCGCCGCCTCTTCCCCGGCAACATGGCGCGCCTGCGCTATGGCTACGTGGTCAAGTGCATCGGCTGCGACAAGGACGAAAACGGCAAGGTAACTGCGGTGCACTGCGAATATCTGCCGGAAACCAAGTCCGGCACACCGGGCGCCGATAGCGTCAAGGTCAAGGGCAACCTGCACTGGGTCTCCGCCGCCCACGCCTACCCGGCCGAAGTGCGCCTGTACGACCGCCTGTTCAGCGTGCCCGCCCCCGGCGCCCGCCGCGAAGGCGATGCCCCGGAGCTGGAGCGCGACTTCCTCACCGACCTGAATCCGGCCTCGAAGACCGTCATCACCGCCATGCTGGAGCCGAGCCTGAAGGACGCCCTGCCCGAGCAGCGCTTCCAGTTCGAACGCCACGGCTACTTCGCCGCCGACCGCGTCGACTCCAAGCCCGGCACCCCGGTCTTCAACCGCGCCGTGACGCTCAAGGATTCGTGGGGCAAGGGCGCCTGACATGGCCGGAAGCTGGGGTTGCCCGCACGAAGTGAATGATCGTTGCACCAAGATCAACAACCTGCCGTGCAATCCCGGCATGAAGGGCTGCGAACTCGCCGGCCGCTACCGTTTCGTGGACGAGAGCAAGAACGAGCGTTACTGGGAAAAGAAGGCGCGCGAGCAAGCGGCCAAGCCCCAAAGCAAGGACACCGACGCCTGAGCATGCAGCGTAACGTCGAACAACTCGGCCAGGTCTTCACGCCGCCCAATGTGGTGGCCTTCATGCTCGACCTTTGCCGAAACCAGGGGCGCGTGCTCGAACCGTCGGCCGGCGACGGTGCCTTCTTCAGCCCCCTGCGCCAGCGCGGGGCCGACTGTGTCGGCATAGAGATCGATTCGCGCGTCGCCCCCGAGGGCGCCGAGGTGCGCGATTTCTTCAGCTATCCGCTGAGCGAGCAGTTCGACAGCATCGTCGGCAACCCGCCTTACGTCCGTTTCCAGGATGTTGCGGTGCACACGCGAAAACAGCTGAAATCCGAGCTGTTCGACAAGCGCAGCAACCTCTTCCTGTTCTTCATCGAGAAGGCCGTACGCCACCTGAAGCCGGGCGGCGAACTGGTCTTCATCGTGCCGCGCGAATTCATCAAGCTGACTGCCGCCAAGAAGCTCAATGCCTGGCTCTACCAGCAAGGCAGCATCACGCACTTCTTCGAGACGGGCGATGTGCGCGTTTTCAACGGCGCCACGCCGAACTGCTGCATCTTCCGTTTCGAGAAGGGCCAGTTCAACCGGCGCATGGCCGACGGCCGCAGCTTCACCGAGGTCGACGGCCAGCTGATGTTCCTGCGCGACGACTACCGCGTGCGCCTGGCCGACGTCTTCGACGTCAAGGTCGGAGCCGTTTCCGGGGCTGACCACCTCTTCGCCCATCCCAAGGGCAACATGGAATTCGTCTACTCGAAGACGGTCGACACCGGCGACACGCGGCGCATGCTCTACGGCATCAAGCATCCGCACCTCGACAAGCACAAGGCCGAGTTGCTCGCCCGCCGCGTGCGCCCCTTCGACGAAACGAACTGGTGGCAATGGGGCCGCGCCTTCCCGATCAGCGAAGCGCCGCGCATCTACGTCAATGGCCGCACGCGCCGAGCGGAGCCTTTCTTCCTGCACGACTGCGATGCCTACGACGGCTCCATCCTGGCGCTCTTCCCCAAGCACACCCGCATCAGCCGGCGCGACCTGATCGAATGCACGATGATGCTGAACAAGGAAGTGAACTGGCAGGAACTCGGCTTCGTCTGCGACGGCCGCTACCTGTTCACCCAGCGCAGCCTGCAGACCTGCCTGCTGCCCGACAAATTTTCCCGCTATCTCCCGCCCTTGGCCAAAAAGGACGCCGCATGACCTTCACCCAAACCCTCGCCGCCGCCTGGCAGAAGAACGATTCCCTGCTTTGCGTCGGCCTCGATCCCGACCCCGCCAAATTCCCGACTGACCTCAAGGGCCGCGACGACCGCATCTTCGATTTCTGCAAGGCCATCGTCGATGCCACGGCCGACCTCGTCTGCTCGTTCAAGCCGCAGATCGCCTACTTCGCCGCCCGCCGTGCCGAAGACCAGCTGGAAGCGCTGATCGCCCACATCCACGACAAGCACCCTGGCATTCCGGTCATTCTCGACAGCAAGCGCGGCGACATCGGCTCCACCGCCGAGCAATACGCCGTCGAAGCCTTCGAGCGCTTCAAGGCCGACGCCGTGACGGTCAATCCCTACATGGGCCGCGACTCGGTCGAGCCCTACCTGGCCTACCCGGACAAGGGCGTCATCCTGCTCTGCCGCACCTCCAACCCCGGCGGCTCCGACCTGCAATTCCTCGATGTCGGTGGCGAGAAGCTCTATGAGCGCGTTGCTCGCCTGGCCGCCAAGGACTGGAACACCACCGGCCA
>JAYRUZ010000049.1:0-11080 GCA_041918795.1 Azonexus sp.
GTGCAGGGACCGCAGGGGCCGGTATCGCCCATCATCCAGAAGTTGTCGGAAGCGTAGCGCGCGCCCTTGTTGTCGCCGATGCGTACGATCTTGTCAGCCGGCACGCCGACTTCCTTGTGCCAGATGTCGTACGCCTCGTCATCCTCGGCATAGACCGTGACCATCAGCTTGTCCTTGGGCAGCTTGTAGACCTCGGTCAGCAGCTCCCAGGCGTACTTGATGGCATCGCGCTTGAAATAGTCGCCGAAGCTGAAGTTGCCCAGCATTTCGAAGAAGGTGTGGTGACGCGCGGTGTAACCGACGTTTTCCAGGTCGTTATGCTTGCCGCCGGCGCGTACGCACTTCTGCGAGGTGGTGGCGCGGGAGTAGGTACGCTTGTCGAAACCGAGGAAGACGTCCTTGAATTGATTCATGCCGGCGTTGGTAAACAACAGCGTCGGATCGTCATGCGGCACCAGCGACGAGGAAGCCACGATCTGGTGGCCCTTGGCGGCAAAGAAGTCGAGGAATTTCTGGCGGATTTCGGAGCTTTTCATCAGCTGGCTGCCTCAAAGGCTTGGATATACGAAACCCGTGATTTTAAATGAAAGCGGGGTTCTAAAGAGCATGGCGGCAGCAGCCGCCCAAAACAAAAAAGCCCGCCAGCGGGCGGGCCGAGATGAACCGGGGCGTCGCTCAGCGACGATGCGGCCGATCGACCCGACCGTTATGGTTGAAATCGTGCTGACGATCACGCTTCTGCTCGCCAATCCGACGACTCTCGACTTTCTGCGCTTCGTGCAGACGGGCGCGCTCGCGGCGGGTCACCACACCGTCGGACTTGGCACGGGTTTCCATATTCTCGACATGCTGCTGACCGCGCTCCAGGCGATTCGCTTCACGCTGGGTCAGCGCACCGGAGGCCGCGCCCTGATCGATGCGTTGCTCCTGATTGGCCTGACGCTGGTCGACACGCGGGGTAGTGGTCTGGGCGAAAGCGGCCGCCGGCAAAAGAAGGGAAAATACGGCGATGACTTGCAGATGCTTTTTCATGGTTTTCTCCTGTTCGTGGCAAATTGCCTGGTCGCCATTACAAGACAAATGACATGAAAAATCAGCCGTCCAAATGCAAGGCTTTGTAAAGACTTGTTTCTGCCGCAAAGAGATCGAGCCGGTCGGTGAATAGCGAAGTGACGCCGCGCGCCAACAGGCGATCGGCCATTTGCGGATCATTGACCGTGTAGGCCAGAACGGGAATGCCACGCTGCCGCGCCTGCTGCAAGGTGTCGTCGCCCAGGCGGTCGGCTCGCCCATGCAAGGAGCAGGCTGCCAGTCGCTCAAAGGTCGCCAACCAGTCTTCGGGCACATGGTCGTAAAGCAGACCGCGCGGCATTTCGGGTGCCACTTGCCGGGCGACCTCCAGAGCTTCGAGCGAAAACGATGAAAGCAGGGGCTGAATTGGCGCATCGCGCCAGAGTGTCGCCACCTCGCGGGCAACGACCTCGCCGGTCAGCGCCTCGTAGCCAGTCGCTGGCTTGATTTCAACATTGGCCAGCAGCCCGTATTGCCGGCACAAGGCGGCCGCTTCGGAAAGTTTCGGAACATGTTCGCCACCGCCGGCATCCAGGGCAAACAGCACCACATCGGGGGTTTCAGCAACCCGGCCGCGACCGTCGGTGGTCCGCTCCAGGGTTTCATCATGGATCAGGACAGGCGTGCCGTCCTGCGACAACATGACGTCGAACTCCACGGCGGCGTAACCCAGGCGAGCCGCCAGCCGGATGCCGGCCAGCGTATTCTCCGGAGCCAGCGCTCCGCCGCCGCGGTGGGCAATCCAGCGCGGCAGCGGCAAGTGCATCAGAAAGGCTGCACTTTCTTGAGCAATGGGTGAGCGCCGAGGATGGCATTGCCGCGCGTGACAGCAACATCCAATCCGGCCTTGGGCGGCTTCTTGTCGGCCCAAACGACTTCCAGTTCCTCGTTGGTAATGATGCGCACCGCATCGATATCGGATACGTGCGGCACCGGCGAGGCGCCTTTGCCCTTGAGCGAGGCGTAGGCCACTTCCAGGGTCCGGTCGCCATTCTGCAGCAGCTTGCTGCGGGCAGCAGCGCGAGCCGCCGGCGTCAACGGCAGGCCACCGTAAACGCGCACCACCTCGATTTGCATCTCCGGCGACAGCAGGAAGGAAACGAACCTGGCGATCTGCTTGTATTCCGCCGCCGGGCGGCCAGCACCGATCCACAAGGAGGCGCCGTCGGCCAGCGACGACTGGCGGCCGCCGTACACATCGTCGTGGTACGGCAGCGCTGCGACACCCAGTTCGACACCCTTGGCATCGGCAAAATCGACATGCTCGCGGGAGTCCGTGGTGATCATCGCGCATTCACCGTTGCGGAAATGCTGGCTGGCCTCGTTGCGCCGACCGAACAGCTTGAAGTAGTTGGCTTTGACCCAGGTGGTCATCATCGCCACGTGCTTGACCTGCGGCAGACCGTTGAAGGTCAGCACGCTCTTGTCGGAAACGGCCGGCACGCCGGAAATGGCGCTGACGTTGTCCACATGCACCCAGACCGGCCACGACGTCGTATAGGGGCAGGTGTAGCCCGCATCCTGCAACTTGTCGAGCACGCCCTGCATCTCGAACCAGGTTTTCGGCGGCTGCTCGGGGTCAAGCCTGGCCTTGCGGAAGGCATTCTTGTTATAGAACAGCACCGGCGTCGAATAGACCAGCGGCAGGGCGACGACACGTCCCTTGGCATCGACCACGCCGGCCTTCAGATCGGCTGAGAAATCGGCGCTGTTGATCGGCTGCCCGTTTTTGCCCATTACTTCGTGCAGCGGCAAGAAGGCCTTGGGTTGCGACAAGACTTCACTCATGTCGTAGCGCGTCATCAGGTTGAGGCCGGCGGGCTTCTCGCCCTTCTCCAGGCGCTTCAGCTTCAAGGAGTTGCCAGTCTCCTTGTTGAAACGATCGACAACCGATTGCAGATGTTCTTCATTGGCCGGACCCAGATTGTGGGCAAGTTCAAACTCGGCAGACACGGCCGGGGCCGCAGCGGGCGCCTGCTTTGCCGGCTTGGCCGGTTTGGCCGGTTTGGCAGCAAACGCAGAACAGGCGAAAGCTACGGCCGAAACGGCGAGCAGCGGTCGAATGCACTGGGACATAAATACTCCAAGTGGTTACGCAAAGCGAGCGATTATACTCCCCGCTGTAAGGCAAGCAGAGACACACAAATCTTCCGAATATGCGAGAATTGCGATCATGATTCAGCGTCTTATCCTCACCTTGGCGATCCTGGCACTGACCGGCTGCGACCAGGTCAGCCAGAAACTCGGACTGGAAGATCAGGCCCAGAAGGAAGCTCGCCTCGAACCGGAAGCCAAGGCGGTCGGCAGCGCGTGCCGCCATTCCGGGCGGGCGATCGAAGACTGCTACTCCATCTATACCTGGCTGCCCAAGGCGGGCATCTATGCCGGCTGGCGCGACATGGACGCCTACATGCGGGAAAACGAGATCGAAACGATCCCGCCGCAGTTGCCGCCGCCGGAAGCCCCCAATGCCGGGAAGAAAAAGAAGAAGGCCGCCCCGGCCGAAGGCGAAGGCGAGAGCAAGCCGGCGACAAAGGATAAGGAAGCCGAGGCCGACACCAAGGCGGCAGACAAGGCAAGCGAGAAACACTAGCGCCACGGCAAGACAGGGCGCCCCACAGGAGAGGGCAGATGAAGCACCCGGAGTTGGTCCACGGCATCCGCAACAAGCTCATCGCCATCTTCGTCCTGATCAAGGTTGTACCGCTGGTGCTGCTTGCCTGGTTCGCCTGGCATGCCGCCAGTCAGCTCGGAGAAGAGGTCTCCAGCGAAGCAGCGGGCATGGCCGACACCATGCTCGGCACGATCCAGAGCATGGGCAAGACGATGGTGGACGACTCCATCCGGGCGCTCGACCTGCGATCGCGCGAGGCCATCGAGTCCCTCACTACCGACACTGCCAAGGAAATCGCCAATTTCCTTTACGACCGCGATTTCGACATCCGGCGCGCCGCCAAGCTGGACCCATCGGAGGCCGTCTATCGCAGCTTTCTTGTCGAGCGGACCCGCAACCTTTACGCACACGGCCCGTGGCAACTCGCCACCGACGGCAAATCCTGGATTCCGGAACAAGCCGTCAACCGTGAAGCCAAGGTCACGCGGACGATCCTGGCTGACAATGCCCGCGACTTCCATGTCCGCCCGCCGGAATATCTGGGCGAGAAGGAAGTACGGCCGTTGTTCGTCGAAATGACCTTCATCGGGCTCGACGGCCAGGAAAAGGTCAAGGTCACGACTGGCAACCTGACTGAAAAAAGCCTGAAAAACGTCGTGCACCGCAGCAATACCTTTGTCGGCGCCGAAACCTATTTCGCCGAGCTGAAAAAACTGAAGCCGGGTGAAATCTACGTCTCCGACGTGATCGGCGCCTATGTACCGACGCACCTCATCGGCCCTTACCTGCCGGGCGCCCTGGAAAAAGCCGGCAAGCCGTTCAAGCCTGAAGAGTCGGCCTACGCCGGCACGGAAAACCCCGTCGGCAAGCGTTTTCGCGGCATCGTGCGCTGGGCCATGCCCGTGCTCAAGAACGGCCAGATCGCCGGTTACGTGACGCTGGCCCTCGACCACGATCACATCCGGCAGTTTTCCGACCGTATCATGCCGACCGACGAGCGCTTCACGCCGATCGCCGACGCCATCAAGGGCAACTACGCCTTCATCTGGGATTACAAGAGCCGCTCCATCTCCCATCCACGCGACTATTTCATTGTCGGCTACGACCCGAAAACCGGCCGTCCAGCCACCCCCTGGCTGGACGAGGAGCTATATGGCGAATGGCAGAAGAGCGGCAAGCCCGCCGATGAATTCCTGGCCGACATCCCCACCTTCCGGGAGCAGAATCTGAAGCGCAAACCGGCCAAGGAACTGACCAAGGCCGGCACCGTCGGTCTCGATTGCCGCTACCTCAATTTCTCGCCGCAATGCGACGGCTGGAATGCGCTGACCGAAAACGGCGGCTCCGGCTCCTTCGTCATTTTCTTCTCCGGCCTGTGGAAGCTGACCACCGCTGCCGCCATTCCCTACTACACCGGGCGATACGGCGACACCCGACAAGGCTTCGGCTTTGTCACCATCGGCGCCAACGTGGATGATTTCCACAAGGCCGCAACCGACACCTCGGTCAAGATCAACACGCTGGTCGGCGAAAAGGATGCCAAGCTCAAGGAGGAGCGCGGCCAATTGATGCGCAACATCGAGCAAAGCCTGACCACGACCGCCGCCGGTCTGTGGGGGTCCACGCTGGTGATGATCATCGTCGTGATCGGTATCGCCGTGTGGATGGCCAACCTGTTGACGACCCGCATCACCTCGATGATCGACGGCATCCACGCCTTCCAGGGCGGCGACCTGAAACGTCGGCTGGATGCTGGCTCAACCGATGAAATGGGCGAGCTCGCCAGCTCTTTCAACCGGATGGCCGACTCGGTCGAAGACTCGTTCAAGCGCCTGGAAGATGCCAAGGAAAAGGCCGAAGAGGCCAACCGCCAGAAAACCGCCTTCCTGGCCACCATGTCGCACGAACTGCGTACACCGCTCAACGGTATCCTGGGCTTCGCCGATTTGCTGCGGCATGATCTTGGCGATCCGGAACAACAGCAATACGCCTCGGTCATTTACCAAAGCGGCGAGCACCTTCTCCAGCTGGTCAACGAAATCCTCGACCTGGCCAAGATCGAAGCCGGGGAGATGACCTTCAATATCGTCGACACCGAATTGAGTTCGCTGATCGATCAATGTACCGCGCCGCATCGACAGGCTGCCGCAGACAAAGGCCTGCCCCTGACTGTAGAAGCCTTGCCGTCACTACCCGAGAACATCGCGACCGATCCCATCCGCCTGAAACAGGTGCTGCATAACCTGCTGAGCAACGCCGTCAAATTCACCGAACGCGGCGGCATCACGGTCACCCTGTCGGCCAGTGAAACCGAGCTTTCGATCGCGGTCCGCGACACCGGCCCCGGCATCCCGCCGGAAAGCCAGGCCCTGGTATTCGAAAAATTCAAGCAGCTTGAGAACTTCCTGACCCGCGAGCACGGCGGCACTGGCCTGGGGCTCTCCCTGGCCCGGCAACTGGTCGAACATCTGGGCGGCAGCATTGCGCTGTCCTCCGAGGTCGGCGTCGGCTCCACTTTCACCATCACCCTACCGCTCGCCGCACAAAACACCGATGACAAATGAAAATCTGGCCCTGGTGGTCGACGACAACCCGACCAACCGCCTGCTCGCCTCGGCCTTGCTCAAGAAGCTCGGCTGGCTTGTCAGCGAGGCGGATTCCGGAGAACTTGCCCTTACCCTGGCGACCCAGCGAAGTTTTCGCCTCGTCCTGCTCGACATCAGCATGCCCGGCCTGTCCGGCGAGGAAACCTGCAGCCGCCTGCGGGCCCTGCCCGATGGCACAGCGATGCACATCGTCGCCTATACGGCCCATGCCTTCCCGGAGGAGCACCGCCGCATCCTCGCTGCCGGCTTCGACGACGTCCTGATCAAGCCGTTCAGTCGTCAGCAGCTGGAAACCATACTGCAAAAACTTTAAGCGCCAACACCGTCCGACAAATCGGAGCACCGACCGACGCAGCACGCGTATAATCTCGGCCCATGTCTGAAATCAATACCTTAGGCGCCGACGCGGCTGCCACTCCAGCGGCCGAAGCGGCCCCCGACATCACCTTCGCCGAACTGGGCCTGGCGCCCGAGATTCTGCGCGCAGTCATCGAGATGGGTTACACCAAGCCAACGCCGATCCAGGCCAAGGCCATCCCGCTCGTCATCGGCGGCAAGGACATCATGGGCGGAGCGCAGACCGGCACCGGCAAGACGGCCGCCTTCACCCTGCCCATCCTGCAACGCATCCTGCCCTTCGCCAGCAGCAGCCCGTCGCCGGCCAAGCATCCGGTGCGCGCCCTGATCCTGGCACCGACGCGCGAACTGGCGCTGCAAGTATTCGAATCGGTCAAGGACTACAGCAAGCACACGCCGCTGCGCGCCATGTGTGCCTTCGGCGGCGTCGATATCAAGCCGCAGATCGCCGAACTGAAGAAGGGTGTCGAAATTCTCGTCGCCACGCCGGGCCGCCTGCTCGACCACGTCGAGAACAAGAGCGTCAGCTTCAACTCGGTGCAGGCGCTGGTCCTCGACGAAGCCGACCGCATGCTCGACATGGGCTTCATCCCGGATGTCACGCGCATTCTCAACATGCTGCCGCAGCAACGGCAGAGCCTGCTGTTCTCGGCCACCTTCTCGGAAGAGATCAAGAAGCTGGCCGACACCATGCTGACTTCGCCGGTGCTGGTCGAAGTCGCGCGGCGCAACCAGGTTTCGGAAACGATTACCCACCGCGTTCACCCGGTTTCGGAATACGGCAAGCGCGGCCTGCTGACCAAGTTGCTCAAATCGGGCGAAATTCGCCAGTGCATCGTCTTCATGCGGACCAAGCAGGGCTGTTCGCGCCTGACCCGCGAACTGCAGCGCGCCGGCATCAAGGCCGATGCCATTCACGGCGACAAGAGCCAACTCGACCGGATCAAGGCGCTCGACGCCTTCAAGGCCGGCGAGACGCATGCCCTGATCGCCACCGACGTCGCTGCCCGCGGCCTGGACGTGGATGACCTGCCTTACGTCATCAACTACGAGCTGCCGCACACGCCCGAAGATTACGTGCACCGCATCGGCCGTACCGGCCGGGCCGGCAAGATGGGTAACGCCATTTCGCTGGTCAGCGCCCACGAGGTCTGCTATCTGGTCGATATCGAAAAGCTGATCAAGCGACCGATCGAGCAGGTTGAAGTGGCCGGTTTCGAAGCTGAACCGGAATACGAATACCCTCCGGGCAACAAGAGAAAGCGTCCGGCAGCACCGGCCAAAGCTCCGCTGGCCCACAAGCCGGAACGCACCGAACGGCGCGGCCCGCGGCGCAATCCAATGATCGCCGCCGACGGCTTCGATTTCAGCAAGCCGTACGAGGACAACACCCCGCATGGCGAGATTCCCGAGACGCCGACGCTCGCGGCCAAACCCGACCCGCACAAGCCCAAGCGAGTGGTCGCTGCCCTGCTCGGCGGCCTGGGCCGAAAACACTAAACAGAGTTTTCCGATCAGAAAAACGGCGCCCGCGGGCGCCGTTGTCGTATCAGCTTGCCGCGCCCGGTGCGCGCGGCACGAAGCCGGCCGGTGGTTTCGGCTTGGCTTCCGGCACATCCACCAGCTTGATGATCGCGATGGAAACATTGTCACCGTTACCGCCGGCACGCTGCCGTGACTTGTCGATCAGGATTTCGCAGGCCTGGCGGGCGGAATTGTCGGCCACCAGCGTAGCCAGCTCGACATCATCGAAATAGGCCCACAGGCCATCCGAACAGAGCACAAAGGCATCGCCCCCGGCCAGCTCGCCGACTTCGGCAAAATCGAATTTCGGCTCATCCTGCCCGCCCAGCGAGGTCAGCAATACGTTACGGTTCGGATGGGTGGCGGCCTGCTCCAGCGTGATACGCCCGGTGGCCAACAGATGCTCGACATAGGAGTGATCTACCGTCCGTTGCACCAACTGCTTGCCGCGAAAATGGTAGAGGCGGCTGTCGCCGCAATGCGCCCAGGTAATCAGCTTCGGCTGCAGCAACAGCATGACGGCCGTGCTGTGCGGATCCTTTTCGTTGATGAAGCGCGACGCCTTGATCATCGTATGCGCCTCGCGCATGCTGTTTTCCAGCATGCAGCGCGGAAGCTCTTCGTCCGGCGCAAAATGTTCGAGATTGGTCTTGGCGGTATGAACCACCTGCTCGGCCGCCAGCGCCCCACCGGTATGTCCGCCCATACCGTCAGCCAACACCGCCAGCGCCACCCCGCGTCGCCGCGGATGAGGCAGTATCGCCACGCGGTCCTGCTGCTCCTTGCGATCCCCTTGATGCTGCGCCGCACAGGCGTCTATTGCTATCGGCATCCCCGCTCCTTTCCTGCGGGAAGACTATCACGAATGGCCGGAGGCGCGTTTAACATTGTCTTCGAAACGTCCCGTGGTCAATAGCCGGCTTCGTGAAAGCGCTCATTCACGATGTCGATGAATTCCGGCAAGGTCTCGTCGCTCAGCCCCAGCTCTGCCAAAACCTCGTGACTGACGCCTTCCCATTCCGGATTCGGCAAACGCATGTCCCGGTAGTGCATTTCGAAGGCCAGTTGTAGGATCGCCGCCATGCTGCGCGCCCGGTGTTCCGGCAGATCGCCGAGCACATGATGGAAGCGGATGGCATCGCAGATGAATTCCGGAAGGTGCCAATGGCGTGCCACCAGGTAGCCGACGACACAATGCTCGGCATTGAATTTGCGATCTTCCTCGGTCAGATCCACCCAGCGCCCTGGCTCGCTCAGGCCCATGGCGTTGCAGTAGCTCGGAAAACGCTGCATGAGCAAGGGCACGCCGCAATCGTGGAAGATGCCAGCCAGGTAAGCGTGATCCGGAAAAATGTTGCACACGGCGATCCGTTCGTCAGCAACCAGCATGGCCAGCTGAGCCACCCGTTGCGAGCGCGACCAGAAAGCCTCGTAAACCTGCTTGTTCTTCTTCAAGTCGCCGGCCTGGGTCATGGCAATGGCCTGGACCAGGTTGAAGGTCTGCTGCACCCCGACCGCATGCAGAATCTGCTCGACCGAGTCGATCGGCTGATGCTGCCGATACGCCGGGCTGGCCACCACCTTGAAGAGCAGCGCCGTCACACCGGGATCCTGCTCGATCACCCGCGCCAGCCGGCGAACGTCCATTTCCTGGCGCGCCATGTGTTTGCGCAGCTCTTCGAGAACCAGCGGCTGCGGCGGTATCTTCACGCCACCTTCGAGCAAACGGCGCACGCGCGCAGCATCATCCTCACCCAGGTTGCGGGTGAGCTCGTAAATCGAATTTCCCTGAATCACGAAAAGATCTCGTCTATCAACTCTATCCAGTGCCTGACCGGCGTTGCGCTAGCGGACTGCAAATGGGTCAGACAACCGATGTTGGCCGTGGCGATCACGGCCGGGAGGCCGGCATGCAGCGCGGCCAGCTTATTATCCCGCAACTTGCCGGCGATTTCCGGCTGCAGCACGGAATAAGTACCGGCCGAACCGCAGCACAAATGGCTGTCGGCCACCGGCGTCAGCTCGTAGCCGGCCGCCGTCAGCAATTCCTCGACTACGCCGCGCACCTTCAAGCCATGCTGCAGCGTGCAGGGCGAATGGAAGGCCAACCTGCCGCGCGGCGCGGCACGTTGTGCTAAGGCCGCGATGAGCGCTGCCTTCTCGGCCAACAGCACTTCGGCCGGATCGCGGCAGAGCGCGCTGATTTTTGCCGCTTTTTCACTGTACACCGCAGCATCGGCCAGGATGTGGCCGTAATCGCGCACCTGCACGCCACAGCCGGAGGCGGTGACGACGATCGCCTCGACACCGGCCTCGATATGCGGCCACCACGCGTCGATATTGCGCCGCATGTCGTCCTTGGCCGGTTCCGGATCGTTCAGATGGAAGCGCACCGCACCGCAGCAGCCGGCCTTGTCCGCCTCGAACAACTCGATGCCCAGACGATCCAGCACGCGCGCCGTCGCCGCGTTGATATTCGGCGCCAGCGCCGGCTGCACGCATCCGGCCAGCACCAGCATGCGGCGGGTGTGCCGGCCCTTCGCCGGCCAGGCCTTGGCGGCGGGTTGGGCCGGCGGCAGTTTGTCGGCCAAGGCCGACGGCAAGAGCGGACGCAAAGCGCGCCCGACTTTCACTGCCGCGCCAAACAAGGCCGTATTGGGCAACACGGCCTTCAGCAACTGGCGCGGCAGCACCTCCTTCAACGGGCGTTGCAACTTGCGCTCGACCACTTCGCGCCCGATGTCGAGCAGATGGCTGTACTTGACGCCCGATGGGCAGGTCGTTTCGCAGGAACGGCAGGTCAGGCAACGATCGAGGTGGGTACGCGTCTTTTCGGTAACCTCCTTGCCCTCGAGCACCTGCTTGATCAGGTAGATGCGGCCGCGCGGCCCATCCAGCTCGTCGCCGA